>CALBPW010000440.1 GCA_937899145.1 uncultured Bacteroidota bacterium | reverse complement strand
AGTGACTGGAGTTCAGACGTGTGCTCTTCCGATCTAGTCATCGAGCCGTCAGTTATCGACGGAATAATGAAAGAACTGGAAATCAGCGATATAAAGACGGCATCAATTCGTCAGGTTGGTGCCATTGTGCGCAAGGCCGAACAACAGACAGGCACTGAATTTATCCATTTCGAAATGGGCGTGCCGGGGCTACCGCCATCGGCAGTTGGCGTTGAGGCCGAGTGTGAGGCGCTGAAACGCGGCGTCGCATCAAAATACCCAATTATCGATGGTATTCCCGAAGTCAAAGAGCAAGCCGCACGCTTTGTTAAGGCGTTTATCAATACCGACATCAAACCCGAAAGTTGCATACCGACAGTCGGCTCAATGCAAGCGTCGTTTGCGTCACTTATGCTTTGCTCGCAACTCGACCCCAAAAAAGATACCGTTCTTTATATCGATCCGGGATTTCCTGTTCAAAAAATGCAAGCAGGCGTTATCGGGGTTAAGGTTGCATCGTTCGATATTGCTGATTATAGGGGAGATAAGTTAGAAGCTAAAATCGAAAGTTACTTTAAACAAGGCAACATTTGCGCCATTTTGTATTCAAGTCCGAACAACCCATCGTGGATGTGCCTAAATGCGCAAGAACTTGAAGTGATTGGTAGGCTTGCAACTAAATACGATGTTGTTGTGATAGAAGACCTTGCGTATATGACGATGGATTTCCGTAACGATTTTAGCAAACCATTCCAACCGCCATACATCACCAGCGTATCGCACTACACCGATAATTATGTTATGCTGATGAGCGCTTCAAAAATCTTCAGTTATGCAGGTCAGCGCATTGCAATGGCTTGTATTTCGGATAAGCTTTATCAGCGTCATTATCAGACACTTAAAGACAGATACAACATTCCACGATTTGGCGCAGCCTTCGGCTATGTATTTTTATACACATTCTCATCGGGCGTAACGCACTCAACCCAATGCGCAATGGCAGCAATGCTTAAAGCTGCTTGTGATGGTACTTATAAGTTTGTCGATGACATTAAAGAATACGCTAACCGGGCGCATCGGATTAAAGAAATTATGGAACGGCATGGTTTTAATGTCGTATATGATAAAGATAACGATGTTAAAGTGAGCGACGGCTTCTTTTTCACTATTGGCTATAAAGATATGCCAGGCGGCGAATTGTTGCAAGAACTATTATATTATGGTGTCAGCGGCATTGATTTGTCAACTACAGGCAGCACCCGCAACGGCATTCGCGCTTGCTCGTCGAATATGTTGCCTCATCACTATGACTTGCTTGATGAACGAATGAGACTATTTGCGCAGAATCATTGATTATTTGGGATTTAGAAATTGACGCTATTTGTACAGGCGCAGCGCGCTACGCCTGTACTTTAAACTTATAACTCAACAACTTATAACACAATACAATGGACGGATTTTATTATCAACCTGAAATTGAAAAAATGCCACGCAAGGAGCTTGAAGCCTTGCAACTTGAACGATTGAAATGGACTGTAAAACAGGCTCTTCAATCGCCTTTCTACTCAAAACTTTATGGCGAACTTGGCATTACGCCTGATACTATTCAAACGCTTGCCGATATTCGTAAATTGCCATTTACTGTAAAACAAGATATGCGCGACAACTATCCGTTTGGTTTTTTGGCAGTTGATAAGAAAGAACTTATTCGCCTACACTCGTCGAGCGGAACAACAGGCAATCCGACAGTTATTTGTCATACTAAACACGATATTGATACGTGGGCAAACCGCGTGGCACGCAGTTTCTACATGGTTGGCTTGCGCGATACCGATGTTATTCAAAACTCATCGGGTTATGGTATGTTTACTGGCGGACTTGGTATGCAGGCTGGCATTGAATGGCTTGGCGCACTGTCAATTCCAGCCGCAGCCGGCAACAGCAAACGCCAAATTAAGTGCATAATGGACTATGGCACAACCGCCATTCACGCCATTCCAAGCTATGCTCTCCGCCTTGCCGATGTGTTTGAAGATATGGGCATCGACCCGAAAAAAGATACCAAACTTCACACTTTTCTTATTGGCGCTGAACCACATACCGAAGAAACACGCCGAAAAATCGAAGAACGATTTGGTGTTAAGGCCTACAATAGTTTCGGAATGACCGAGATGAGCGGGCCGGGTGTGGCTTTTGAGTGCAAAGAACAAAACGGAATGCACATTTGGGAGGATTCGTACATTGTCGAGATTATCAACCCCGATACGCTTGAGCCTGTGGCAGATGGCGAAGTGGGAGAGATGGTGCTCACCACACTCGACCGCGAGGGAATGCCACTCCTGCGCTATCGCACCCGCGACCTAACACGCATCTTGACAGACGAATGCCCATGCGGACGCACTCACCGCCGCCTCGACCGTATGAAAGGCCGCAGCGATGATATGTTCATTGTTAAGGGCGTGAACATCTTCCCAATGCAAATTGAGAAAATTCTGATGCAGTTCCCTGAACTTGGCACCAACTATCTGATTACAATCCAACCAGTTGACAATAATGACGAGATAATTGTTGAAGTTGAACTTGGCGAACTTGCAACCGACGATTTCGCTAAACTTCAAAATCTTGCAAAAGAGATTACGCATCGCCTAAAAGACGAAATATTGGTAACGCCAAAAGTTAAATTGGTTGAACGCGGCTCGCTTCCGCAATCGGAAGGCAAAGCCGTACGTGTGAAAGATTTACGCAAATTAGTTTAATACTGTAAAATATAAAGCTATGACAATCAGTCAAATATCAGTTTTTGTCGAGAACAAGTTCGGACGTCTGAACGAGATTCTATCATTTTTGAGCAAAGAGAACATCCGCATAATTGCTGCAACCGTTGCCGACACTACCGAGTACGGCATTTTGCGCTTGATTACAACCAATCAGCATAAAGCGTTTCAATTGCTTAAAGAACAAGGTGTTACGGCTAATTTAAGCGATGTTTTGGCAATAAAAACCGAAGCGTCGGCAGGCAAATTTTCAGAAGCCATCGAATGCTTTACCAAAGCTGGCATCAGCATTGAATATATGTATTGCTTCTCCGACAACGCAAGCGGAGTTGTGATAATACGCCCAAACAATATGGAGGCAGCGCACGAGGTTATTCGCCGCAACTCACTTAACTGCTTAACCGAAAGTGAACTTAACGCTTTGTAATTTAAATACTTACAACAATGTTCGGAATATCTGACCCGGGAATTTGGATAGTCTATTTGCTATCAATTTTATGTGTGATTTGCTCAATCGTTTTTGGTATAAAATATTGGAACAAAGAAGATGAGGCTGATAATGATAACTAATTGATAACAATATATTTACAATGGAAAATTTTTCGATGTATCTTATAGTGATGGTTTATTTTTTAGCCATCGCCTTTTTGGGATATTTGGGCTATAAAAAAACCAAAAGTTCAAAAGATTACTTGATTGGTGGCGGTGAGATGAATCCAATAGTGATGTCGCTATCGTATGGAGCCACATTCATATCTGCCTCGGCCATAGTAGGTTTTGGCGGTGTCGCCGCAACATTCGGTATGGGCATTCAGTGGTTGATGTTCCTAAATATGTTTGTGGGTGTTGTCATCGCATTCATCATCTTCGGACGGCCTACACGCCGCATTGGAGCTAAGTTGCACGCCACTTCGTTTGCGCATTTTTTGGGTGCATACTACAATTCAAAACGAATCAGAATTTTTGCCGCAGCCGTCATTTTTATTTGTATGCCAATGTATGCCGCAGCAGTGTTGCGTGGCGGAGTATTCTGTATGCAAGAGGTTTTCGGCATCAGCTTCGATTTGGCATTACTCATTTTTACAATTATTGTAGCCTCCTACGTAATGGCAGGTGGCATAAAAGGCGTAATGTACACCGATGCTTTGCAAGCCGTTATAATGTTCGTCTGCATGGGAATTTTGGTTTTTGGCGTTTACAAAGCTTTGCATCTTGGTTTTGTTGAAGCAAACAGGGCACTTGAAGCAATGTCTGACCAAGTACCCGACAAACTTGCAGCAATTGGTCATCAAGGGTGGACAGCGATGCCGCGTTTTGGCTCACAGCAATGGTTTACACTTGTTACATCAATGATTATGGGTGTGGGCATTGGCTGTCTTGCACAGCCGCAACTTGTGGTACGCTTCATGACCGTCAACAGCACTAAAAAACTGAATCAAGGCGTTGCCATCGGTTGCGTGTTCTTGATAATAACTGTTGGCGTTATCTATCACGTTGGCGCACTATCAAACCTATATTTCTTACAAAACGATGGAAAAATAGCAGTACAAATGGTTGACGCATCAGACAAAATTATTCCGTATTTTATTGGCAGAGTAATGCCGGAGTGGTTTGTAACCATTTTTATGCTTTGCATCTTATCGGCCAGCATGTCAACACTTAGCGCACAATTCCACACCATGGGCGCAGCCGCAGGCGCCGATGTTTATGGCGTTTACATCAAAACAGGCCGTCGGCTTAACCGCGAGCGCAAAGACCGCATGACTATAATGATACGTTTAGCTGTATTGGTTTCAATATTAATTAGTTACGTAATATGCTTTATGCTTGGTGAAAACAGTGATTCGCCTGTAATTGCCATCAGCACATCGTTATTTATGGGCATTTGCGCATCGGCTTTTCTGCCATCATATTTTTGCGCGTTATATTGGAAACGAGCCACCAAGCAAGGCGCATTTGCAAGTATGATAGTAGGTGTTGTTGTAACCATCTTATTATTGGTGTTTATTCATGCAAAAGAAGCTACTGCACTTGGCGTTTGTAAAGCGCTTTTTGGTACCGATGTGCTCATTACCGACGGAATGATGAAATTCATTGACCCGATAATGTTCGCATTTCCGCTATCGTGTATTACAATTGTGGTTGTCAGCTTGCTAACCTCGAAGAAAAAGAAATAGTTGGAAAAAAAGTATATATTTGTATTTTATTCAAAATCTAATTGTATTTTATTATCAAATTAAATTATCTATTATGAAAGTAAAAGGTTTATTAGTAGCAGCCGTGGCTACAATGATATGCTTTGGCGCACAAAATGCTTCAGCCATCGAAGCCCCAAACCATGAAGGCGATTTCAATTTGAATGTTATGGCAGGTTTCTTATCAGAGTATTCTGGTGGTATAGGTGCAAATGTATCGGGCGATTATGTTCTTGTAAACTCTTGGTGGAAAGGACATTTTACAGTCGGTGGTTTTTTGGAATTCAATAAAACTACAGATAAAGATTGGGTCCCTTATGTTGATATGAAATATACTAACTTTGCTGTTATGGCACGTGCCACATACGGTCTGAACATCACCGACAAATTTGAAGTTCACGCCGGAGCCCTCGCCGGTCTTGGTTTCATTGCAGAACGGATTCACTATGATACCACTGCTATTGAAGATGCAAGAGCAAATACCCTTCGCCCCTGCCTCGGCGGTCTGGCCGGTGTTCGCTACTTCTTCTCCGACAGCTTCGGTGTAACGGCCGAATTCAACTACTCCAACTATGGCGCCCTGGCCAATGTCGGTGTCGCTTTCAAGTTCTAATTGAACAAAGCACAGAAAAAACGGGAGGCTACCCACAAGGGCGGCCTCC
>CALBPW010000439.1 GCA_937899145.1 uncultured Bacteroidota bacterium | reverse complement strand
TGGATCTTGGAGAGATCTTTCAGCTGCTGCCCTGAAAGATCTCTCCAAGATCCAACGTGAGCCTTTTCACTCCATAATAGTCTGCTACTTTCTCAGACGCTTCCATCTCCTTCTTATGCTTCTGCCCATAATAGATGGACAAGGCGAGCACTTCCTCCGCCCCGTATTTTTTTACTGCCAGTCCAAGACAGACTGAACTGTCCAATCCTCCACTGAATAATACCAACGCTTTCATCTGCTTTCCTCCGGCTAATCGCCACTTCCTGTTAAATGTTCAATATAAATACAGCAAAAAAATATGATATTCCGACAGTTGCAAGCCTTAACACCATCATGGTTGACGGCACCGGAATGTGCGGTGCTTGCCGCGTAACAGTTGACGGCAAAACAAAATTCGTTTGTGTTGACGGACCTGAGTTTGATGCTCATAAAATCGATTTCGACGAAGTAATGGTTCGTATGCGTGCCTATAAAGCCGCTGAAACAGAAGCACTTGCTGAATATAATAAATAAGGTGTGGAAAAATCACCATTTAAAATTTTCTGACTATGACTAAAGAAGAAATATTGGCTCTGCGCAACGAGCCGTGGCGTGATGAATTGCGCAAGAAAATGAGCCCCAAAGACCGCGGCGCTCTTGAACGCGTTAAAATGCCAGAACTAACTCCTGAGTATCGTGTAACTACATTTACCGAGGAGGTTCAGCAAGGTTTGACTAAAGAAATGGCAGTTGCCGAAGCGCAACGCTGCTTAGATTGTGCCGACCCTTCGTGTATGAAGGGCTGTCCGGTCGGCATCAATATCCCAACTTTTATCAAACAAATTGAAAAAGAGGATTTTGAAGCTGCTATTGCAACTATCAAAAAAACATCAAGTTTGCCAGCCGTTTGTGGCCGTGTTTGCCCACAAGAAAAACAATGCGAAGGCAATTGTATAAAACTGAAAATGAAGCAAAAAGCTGTAGCTATTGGCTACCTGGAACGCTTTGCTGCTGACTACGAGCGCGAATCGGGAAAAATGAAAGCTCCTGAATGTGCTTCAAAAAATGGTAAAAAAGTCTGCACCGTCGGTTCAGGTCCGTCGGCTTTGGCTTTTGCTGCCGATATGATTAAAGCAGGATACGAAGTGACAGTATTTGAGGCGCTTCACGAGATTGGCGGTGTGCTTAAATATGGTATTCCTGAATTTCGTTTGCCAAACAGCGTTGTTGACGCTGAAATAAACACTTTGCGCCAAATGGGTGTCAACTTCCAGCCAAACACAATTGTTGGAAAAACAATCAGTTACGAACAATTGCACGAGATGGGCTTCGATGGTATTTTTGTCGGTTCAGGTGCTGGTCTGCCTCGCTTTATGAACATTCAGGGCGAAAACCTTATCGGCGTGATGTCGTCGAACGAATACTTGACCCGTATCAACCTTATGGGTGCAGGCCGTGGGCAAGGCTTTGACACTCCCGTTTTGCGTGGTAAAAACGTAGTTGTATGCGGTGGTGGCAATACAGCAATGGACTCAGCACGTACCGCAAAACGTATGGGAGCCGAAACCGTAACTCTGGTTTATCGCCGTGGCCTTGACGAGTTGCCAGCCCGCGCTGAGGAAGTTCATCATGCAATGGAAGAAGGCATCGATTTTCACGTGCTTCACAATCCGCTTGAATATCATGGCGATGAGAATGGTCGCGTAAAAGAAGCCGTGCTGCAAGTTATGGAACTTGGCGAGCCAGATGCATCGGGACGTCGTTCGCCAGTGCCAGTTGAAGGCAAAACCGAAACCATCCCTGCCGACCTTGTTGTGGTTGCCATCGGCGTATCGCCAAACCCGATTATCCCGACCAACTTCAAAGGTTTGGAAATATCGAAAAAAGGCACAATCGTTGTCGGTGAGGAGACAATGCAATCGGCTGTAAATGATGTGTTTGCAGGCGGCGACATTGTCCGTGGCGGTGCAACCGTAATCCTTGCAATGGGCGACGGCCGCCGTGCCGCAGCCTCGATGGACGAATATTTGAAAAAATAAGGTTAAGACAATTATAACCACCTTGTTAGTGATATTGAAAAGAGAACTTCTGTTTTTAGGAGTTCTTTTTTTTATGTCCGAAACCGCATTTTTTCATCGCAATAAACCAATACTGTCCAAAATAATTTTCCCATGCGGATAGAACACCCAATCCATGAGGTTTCTGCGCCCGATTAGTGGAATTTTAGAGGAAGCCCCCCCCTGCACATATTTCGGAGCAGGTTCAGGAGACTCGGTAAACGGTTTGTCGAGCCAATATTGCAGGTCGATTTTGACAAACAGGTCCAGTCTGAGGAATGACACGAGATTAGACAGGCTCCAAGCGTGCTTGGCAATTTCACCCTGCGGAATTGCGCCTGCAGTCCCGGATATTCGAGCATTTTATAGTAGTAATCGCGAAATGCTTGTCTGCCGCCTTCTCCCTGACGAGTTTTCGGAAAGA
>CALBPW010000438.1 GCA_937899145.1 uncultured Bacteroidota bacterium | reverse complement strand
GGCGCCGGAGACGTCACTCTTGCGCTGCACACCGTAACCCACCACCACCGTCTCTACAGCAAGTGTGATTTCGGCAACGTTTAGTTTTCCGAAGAAATTGGTGCATTTGCCAACAAACTCTTTGCGCTTTGTGGCTTTTGAGCCGTAAACACCACTCCATTCGCCAAGCCGGCGGCCAAGATAATAGCCGTCCCAAAAACCTCGATTGAACACCATTCGTAATCGTTCTGTCAGAGTGTCAATAAGTTGCTGGTTGAAAGTCTCGTTACATATAGCATCAATAGCTTGATTGTAGCTGTCAACCACCATTTTAACATATTCAGGTCCTCGTGCGCGCCCTTCAATTTTTAGCACCGACACGCCTGCTCGCAATACACGGTCGAGGAATGGCAAGGTGCACAAATCTTTTGGCGACATTATATATTTGTCTTCAATAAGCAGTTGCTGCCCTGTTTCACAGTCAGTTACCTCGTATCCGCGGCGGCATGTTTGAAAACACTCGCCACGGTTTGCCGACCGCCCGTATTGGTGCAGACTAAGGTAGCATTTGCCGGAAACTGCCATACACAGTGCTCCATGTGCAAAAACTTCAATTTGAACAAGTTCGCCTTTTGGTCCGCGAATGTTTTGCTTGTGAATAGCCTCAACAATAGTAGCCACTTGTTCCAAATCAAGCTCGCGTGCGGTTACCATAACATCGCAAAATTGAGCAAAAAAGCGCACCGCTTCGATGTTGGTTATGTTAAGTTGTGTTGATGCGTGAACTTCAACTCCTTTGCTATGTGCATATTGTAAAACCGATAGGTCAGAGGCAATGATGGCAGTGAGTTTTGCTTCGGCAGCCGCATCAACAATGCGGTGCATAAGTTCAAGTTCGCTGTCGTAAACAATCGTGTTTATTGTTAAATACGATTTTAGTCCATTCTCTTTACAGATGCTAACAATTTTGTGCAAATCGGTGATGGTGAAATTGTTGGCAGAGTGGGCCCGCATATTCAGATTTTCGATTCCGAAATAAACCGAATTGGCTCCAGACTGAATGGCGGCTGCAAGCGACTCGTAAGAGCCTACAGGCGCCATTATTTCAACATCGGAGCGTTTAACCTCTTTTCCAAAAACAGTTTGCATAACTTTATTTTTTTTAGACTTCAGACAACCGGACAATGCGTCAATTAATCTCTAACCGATTTAACCCGATTTTCTAAATTGTTGTCCCGATAGCTATCGTGATGGTTAATCGGTGAATTGTTTAAACATGTTCAATCTTAAACTAACTCTCTATTTCTTCACTTCAACCTTCTGTGTTGCGGCAAAATGCTCATTTCTATATTCAACAGCCGAAATCACATTATCGGCTAAAACGTGAAAATAGCTGCCAACTATACCGGAGCTGTCAAGTGCGGCAGGCGTTCCACGGTCGCCCGATTCGCAAACGCTTTGTACAAGTGGAATTTGTCCGAGAAGTTTTACCCCCTCGGCTTCGGCTTGTCGTTTGCAACCTTCTTTGCCAAATATAAAATATTTGTTATCAGGAAGTTCGGCTGGCGTAAACCATGCCATATTTTCCACTAATCCTAAAATTGGGACATTCACTTTGTCGTTTTTGAACATGCTGATGGCTTTTACAGCATCAGCTAAAGCTACTTGCTGCGGTGTGCTGACAACAATTGCGCCAGTGAGTGCAAGCATTTGAATGATAGCAAGATGAATATCGCCGGTTCCCGGTGGCATATCAATCAGCAAATAATCGAGTTCGCCCCAAGCCGATTGCATAATCATCTGCTTGAGTGCGCTTGTTGCCATTGGTCCGCGCCATACAAGCGCATCGTTGCTATTTACAAAAAAACCAATTGATTGCAACTTAACGCCATATTGCTCAACAGGTATAATCATTTGCTCGTCGTCCATAATTGGGCGAGCATTGGCAATGTCAAACATTATAGGGACTGAAGGCCCATAAATGTCAGCGTCAACAAGGCCGACGCGTGCGCCTTTTAGTGCTAATGACACGGCTAAATTGGCTGCTACTGTCGATTTTCCGACACCGCCTTTGCCCGATGCCACTGCAATGATGTTGCGGACATTGTGAGTGCCATTTGGCTCGTCTTCTTCGGTTTCGGGTTTAGCTTGAATGCTGATATTGCCGCGAATGTCAATGTCGCCAAAAGTTTGCTCCAAGGCGTTTACACAATTTTGTTTTAGCAAGGCAAGGTTTGTACTCTCTTTTTTGCCAACCAAAAGCGCAAAGCTGATTTTATTCCCTTCAATTTCAAGATTTCGCACCATTCCAAGCGAAATTATGTCTTTTTTAAGTTCAGGGTGTTGTATGGTGCGTAACACTGCAAAAACCGCTGATGCTGATAATTCCATAGTTATAGTTTAAAGTTTGATGATTGAAATTGATAGCTAATTGTATCAATTCAATGTCAATAGTTATGGCGCAAATATAGGTCTGATTTTAGAAATATGGTTAAAACTGATGCCATATTATATATATGTGTGAGGGTAAAAATCATGAAAAAACCAGAGTGGTTGGCTGATACCGATTTAATAATCAGCAAATTATCAATATGTTTAAGAAAAAATAATATTTTTTTGCCACGATGGTTAGTAATTCAAAAAATAGTTGTATGTTTGCACCGCAAAAATCAAAACGATTTAGCGGAGTTCTGAAGAAACTTATAAACAACTTTTTGAACAGAATGGTCGGTTCATCTAAGGGTTAGGATTCAAGATTTTCATTCTTGCCATAGGGGTTCGAATCCCCTACCGACTACAATTTAAGGTAAAAAACATTTAAGAATCATGGCAAATCATAAGTCATCGGAAAAAAGAATCCGTCAAACTGAAACTCGTAACGAGCACAATAGATACTACGCAAAAACCGCTCGCAATGCCGTTCGCGATTTGCGTGCTACAACAATAAAAGCTGACGCTCAAGCAATGCTTCCAAAAGTATCTGCTATGCTTGATAAACTTGCTAAAAACAATGTTATCCACAAAAACAAAGCCGCTAACCTTAAGTCAGGTTTAGCTGTTTACGTTAATTCTTTAGCTTAATATTTATAGTTAAATATGTCGGAACCCCTCGTTATGCAACGAGGGGTTTTTCTGTTTATCAACTTTGTATTCTATTTTTCAATTTTGCAATAGTTTGCGACAAATGTGTAAGTTACATTTCAATTGATGTGGTATTTTTGCAAAAAACATCTTGAGTATGAAACGCACAACTTTTGGTATCGGTTTAGTGCTTGCAACTATTTTACTTTCAGTAAGTAAAGCCGATGCGCAACTAACTCCAACTGAGGTGGTTGCAATTATGCACCCGGGTATCAACCTTGGAAACACCCTTGAAGCACCACGTGAGGGTGAGTGGGCTCCAAAAGCCGAAGAATATTTTTTTGACGATTTTAAAGATGCGGGTTTCAAAACAGTGCGCATCCCAGTGCGTTGGGACAATCACATGGGCACAAACGCTCCATATACAATTGATTCGACTTTTATGGCTCGCGTTGAGCAAGTGGTTGATTGGTCGCTGAATAGAGGATTTGTCACCATATTAAACAGCCATCACGACGATTGGATAAAAACCGATTACACCGAAGTCAACATCGCACGCTTTGATAGTCTTTGGGCGCAAGTTAGCCGGCATTTTAGCAGCAAAACCGATAGTTTGCTATTTGAAATCATTAACGAGCCTAACGGACTGACAATAAGTCAGGTAGATGAGATTAATGCGCGTGAATTGGCAACTATCAGACTTACAAATCCAAAACGAATTGTGATTTTTTCAGGTAATAAATGGTCGGGTGCCGAAGAACTTTTGGCTGCCAAAATTCCTACTGACAACTATGTGATGGGCTATTTCCACTCGTACGATCCGTCAAGTTTTGCGCTCGACGGAAAAGGAACTTTCAGTAGTACGGCAACTGTTACAGGCAAATTTGAAAAGGTGGTTAACTGGCGGACAACCAATAATATACAAGCTACGATAGATGAATTTGGCGCTGTGCGCTCGTGCGATTACAACTCTCGAATGTTGCATTACGCTACTTATGTTTCTGATGCCATTCAGTATAATATTCCTGCCGTTGTATGGGACGATGCTAGTAATTTCCAAATTTACGACCGCCGTAAACGTGCTTGGGATTACGAAGTGCGTGATATTGTTACAAAATACTCAAATACAGCACCTTGCCAAATAAAAATATCGGCTTACCAAGATTCGCTACTTGCTGTTAGTTGGAAAATTCTGGCAGCGGATAGTATCACCGACGACTCGATTGTATTGACGCGTCGGACTGAAAACACTGAATATCAACCGGTTGGAAAATGGTTGCCTGCTGATGCTGAAAGACAAATAGTTGATTATGGCACAGTTGTGGGCCAAACTTACTATTATCGGCTTTTGAGTTACAAAAATGGAGTAATAAGGCAAATCTCGTATCCGCAACGGCACACAAAACTGCCATATAACAGACATACATTCAGCAAAATGCCAACGTTGCCTTGCACTATTGAAGCAGAGGATTTTGATTATGGTGGAGAGCAACTTACCTATCACGACACAGATGATGAAAATAGTTTCGGACAATACCGGCCTGATGAGGCTGTTGATATTTTCCGGCGTGCCGATGGCGAATATTTAGTAGCTGCCGATGCAAAAGATGAATGGATTGAGTTCACAATAAATGTTGAAACAGAGGGTCGTTTTGTCGCAAAAATATTGACTACCGCAGAGCAGGCCGGAGGACATTTACACGTAAAATATGCTGGCGGAATCACAAAATCAATAACCATTCCAAAATCGGCTGATATTAACATAAGTGACACTACAACCTTTTTGCCAACATTGCCTGCCGGCGAACAGACATTGCGCTTAGTTGTTTCGAGTTTGCCGGTTTTTAATATCGATAAAATGATATTTGAAAATATTGCAACCGATGTTGTTGAAAGCAAATTTGAATGTAGCATCGGACCAAATCCGGTAACAAATAAGTTTACTGTCGATTTGTCAAAAGGCGAATTTAATGTGGTGATAATGAATGTTGTAGGAGAGGTTTTAACCACAAAAAATTGCGTTGGGGGCTTGCAGAATATTGATATGCAAAATTTTCAGAATGGTGTTTATATTGTAAAAGTAATCAGCGCCGATAACAAATTCTGCCGTACGGTAAAGGTTGTAAAAGAATAATAATCGTCTGATTACCAATCGGTATAAGAAAAGAGCCACAATTGCTTGCAGCTCTTTTTCAGTAGCAACTAATCTGTAAATATGCGTTGAGAATTTCCTAAAAATTGAGGCTCACACCGGCCGAAAACGGATACACATCAGGACCTTTTCTGTCTTTAAACATCGGCGTGCAAGCTGTCGAAAAATAAACCCCAAAATCCTCATAACCGGCACGAACCACAAAATCGCATGTCAGTGGATTCATATAAAAATCACTTTTGTGTTTGATTTTTTTGCCTGAACCGGTAACTTGTTTTGTTTTGGCCCCCAAACGTAAATTGCCTTCAACACCAACCATCAAGTATAAATTAGAATTCTGTGCAGGGTGAAATTCCAGCATCAGCGGAACAACTAAATTGCAAGTGCGCAGCTTATTTCGCTTATATCCAATAGTATCGTTATAATGAATTAGTGTGCTATCGGCTTTACGCAGGCAAAGCGATTTGTCAGATAGTGCGTAATAATCCCACGAAACACCAACGCCCGACACAATACCAATATTATTGCTGCTTGTCAGTGGCAGCGCAATGTCTGAAATGTTCCATTGAAAAGAGAATGAGCGCAACGGATTGACATCGATATAATCGCTTTCAGCGCCAACAGCTGTGCTAAACATTTTTTTGCCAAATCCGCCAATGCCAAAATTGAAACTTGCCCAATGTGAATCGAAATTGTTGAATGGATTTTTTTTATCGTTGTTGCTTGAATACTCATAATCGAGATAGCGATTGCGGATAAAATGAACATCGTTGCCACCATTGGTAACAAAAAGCTCGTGTCGCCCTAAGTAAAAACGTGTTGTGTCGGCTTTGGGTTTTGCTGAATCGGCGGCAAATGAATTGTTTGTTGAATTTTCAGCCATCAAAATTGTTGATACACAACAAATTGCAATAGTTAAAAAAGTCTTTTTCATCTTTGATATGTTTTTGCTTTAAATTGACAAACATAAGACGATGTCAAAAAACGAAATGTTACAGCACGGGCTGTTTTTTTTGAATTGGTGAATTTTCTCTATTTTTGAAAAAATTTTTCAGCTATGCGCATCGATATACTGAGTGTTGTCCCTGAATTGCTTGAAAGCCCTTTAAGCCACAGCATTGTTGCTCGCGCGGTTAAAAAAGGTGTTGCCGAAATACATATCCACAACATTCGCGATTACTCAACCGACAAGCACCATCGGTGCGACGACTACGCATTTACCGGCAGTGCGGGTATGGT
>CALBPW010000437.1 GCA_937899145.1 uncultured Bacteroidota bacterium | reverse complement strand
TAATATAATTATTTTAGAATATTATAAAAATAATAATTATAAAATAATTATTTTCTCGTTGGATTTTTTTATGGAAGAAGCAGAAAATGAATTAGATTTTAACCAATTTAGAAACGACTTAAATTCTCTTCCAAGTTTTTATTCGATATCTAACGGCCATCTCGATTACAAAAATGAAAAAAATAAAAATATACCATTAATATCAAATTTAGAAGAAATCGAAGATATCAAATTCATCCTTCAAGAAATAAACAAAGCCATTCAAATAACAATAGATCAAAATATAGATAATGATTGTGAAGAATTAGTTTCTATTTTAAGAAAGTCAACAGTTAAACACCAAAAAAGTGTCGTTACTCGAAAAATTTCAAAAAAAAATATGTTCAAGCCTTTAAAAAAGCCAAAAAAAATATTTGTTAAAGTATTAAAAAATGATACTCCTTTTATTTATACACAAAATACGAATATCGACAGTAAAAAAACAACCGCTTCAAATACTACGTTAAAATGCGATAATAATGAAGTAAATATGACTGAGAAAGCAAATTATTAATCAATGAAAGTATGTGGATATATTCTATATTATAAGTATAAATAAGGTAAAAATATTATAAATAGTTATATGTCGGATTATGAATCGATTATAACCGACACATTGTTTGGCGGTGCGGTAACAACATTTTATAAATTGACCTCCGACCCTATTTCAACTTCAAAAAATGACAGCGTAAACGCACTGATTAACAATGGAGTCAGCCTGATGACCTTTTTCGGACACGGCTCAGCCAACAGTGGTTTCGACCAAGATATTGACTCGCCATCAAATTTTAAAAACGAAGGTCGCTATCCGCTGATATTGTCAAACTCGTGCCATACGGGTAATATTTTTGCAGTTTCACAAAACAATGTTAGCGAACGTTGGGTCTTGATACCGAAAAAAGGTGCAATTGGACTTATTGCGATGGTTAACCAAGGCATAATCAGCTATTTAAACCGATTTTCGTCGGCATTTTACAACAACATTGCCAATAAAATGTACGGCGAGCCGATAGGAAAAGCATTGCAGGCAGCTCTGCAGAGCATGTCGAATTCAACAGCACGGCTAAATTTATGTGCCATTCAGCAGATGACCTTGCATGGCGACCCCTGCATTGTGTTAAATAGCCCGTCAAAACCCGACTTACAAATCTCTGCCACCGACGTGTCGTTTTCTCCAAAATTATTGTCAACTGAAGTTGACTCATTTACTATAAATATCACATTGCGAAACATTGCCAAATCAATAACCAAACCATTTATTGTCAGTGTAGAACGCCAACTTACTAATGGGAATTCAATAGTAATCGAAAAAAATATTGATAAACTAAACCACAAACAAACAATCAGTTTCCGATTCCCAATCGACCCTATAAACGGAACCGGGTTGAACGTGTTCAATGTCAAACTTGATGCAGAAAATACAATTGACGAATTATCTGAAGACAATAATGAAGTTAGCGTTTCGGTTTATGTGGCATCGAACCTTTTGCGAGCGGTTTCGCCATACCGGTATAGCTTGAACGCAAGTGTGCCAAACGAGTTTGTGCTGTCAACATCTAACGCGTTGGCAGAAAATCAAATCAGTGTATTTCAGATAGATACAACCGAACGCTTTGACAGCCCCATTTTGCACGCTGAGCAAAAGGAACATAGCGGCGGCGTAGTGCGTTGGCAACCAAAAGCAAAACTTGATACAGCAACAACCTATTTTTGGCGTGTTGGCGACGGCGGCACTGACAGTTGGTCGGAAAGCTCGTTTATTGCGCGCAATGGTCTTACAGGTTGGGAACAGTCTCATTTTGAACAACTTGACGACAATTCGTTCTCGCAAATCTTGGCAGATAGCGCCAACCGGACATTCGAATTCGCATCTGCCTATAGCACAATTCGTTGCCACAATGTCGGCTCGCCAATGAACGATGATGCCTACATGAGCGTTTATTATGCCATCGACGGCTATGGCGGGACATCGTCGTGCGGTGTTAATCCGGCTCTGCTGCTTGTTGTTATCGACTCTACGACACTTGTTCCGTGGATTTCAGAACGCGGTCAATTCGGACAATATAACTATCCAAAATGCACTTCAAATCCAACCGACCAGTACTTCATTTTTTACATGTGGACACCGTCAGAGGGAGTGTCGAGGCTTATCAATATGATAGAAAATAATGTGCCAAGCGGCAATTATTTCATGATTTACTCCTTCATCTCAGGCAAGTTTCAGCAATGGCCTGATTCGGCCTACGAAGCCTTCGAGAATTGGGGAGCTGAAAAAATTCGTATTATTGACAATAACGTGCCGTATATTTTCTTCTCGCAAAAAGGCCACCCCGACCAAGCCGAGGAGATTGTTGGTGAAACAACAACATCTGCTATCGATTTTACGCGAACCC
>CALBPW010000436.1 GCA_937899145.1 uncultured Bacteroidota bacterium | reverse complement strand
TGGCAACAACATATAGTCAGATAATGACCGATTTGAGAAAACGGCAATTCAAACCAATTTATTTTTTGGCTGGCGAGGAGCCGTATTTCATCGATTCTATCAGCAATTACATCGAAAAAAATCTTTTGAAAGAAGATGAAAAACCTTTCAATCAGACAGTTGTATATGGCAACGATGTGAAAATGCCGCAAATTATTGATGCCGCAAAGCGATACCCGATGATGGCGGAGCATACACTTGTTATTGTTAAAGAGGCACAAGCAGTTGACGGCATGGATGGCTCGCCTGAAGACTTGGCAGCACTAATGGCTTCGTATATCGAACATCCTCAACCACTTACCGTGCTTGTCATCTGCATGAAAGCAAAACTTGATGCGCGACGAAAATTCGCAAAAACGGTAGCGCAAAAAACCGAATATTTCAATTCCGAACCACTTAAAGAAGAAAAAGTTGGCGCTTGGATTGTTGACTATTTGAAAAATCAAAATCTGACTATCGACCCCAAAGCTGCCGAGCTGATGGCTTCACATTTAGGCGCAAAATTATCGGCTGTTGTAACCGAGCTCGACAAACTGAAAGCAAACATCGCAGAAGGTGGAAAAATCACACCTGACGACATTGAACGACACGTCGGAATCAGTAAAGATTTCAATGTTTTTGAACTGAACAAAGCCCTCGGCGCACACGATGTTTACAAATCGGCATTGATAGCAAAACACATGGGCGCAATGGCAAAATTCAGCATCATTCCTGTAATCGCAAATTTATACACGTACTTTTCCAAGGTGCTGATAGTTAATAGTTTGAACAATCGAATACCACAAAATGTAGGCGCGGCAATTGGTGTTCCGCCGTTTTTTGCAAACGAATATATTGTAGCCGCGCGCAATTACAGCGGTGACAAATGTCCAAAGATTATCAGCCTTTTACGTGAATATGACGCTTATTCAAAAGGTATTGATGCGCCCCAAATAGGCGATGATGAACTACTGCGCGAATTAGTTTTCAAAATTTTAAATGTTTGATATGAAAGGAGATGCCATTTTTTCGATATTTAAAGCATCGGCTGGTTCGGGCAAAACACATCAACTAACAGGCGAGTATTTAAAATTGATATTAGAATCAGAAAAAAAATTCCGTAACGTACTTGCCGTAACCTTTACCAACAAAGCGACTGCCGAAATGCGCAATCGTATTTTGCAAGCAATCAGCGATTTGGCTAAAGGCAACAAATCGGATTATGAGCAAGAGATTTGCGATGCCTACAATATCGACAAAGCAACATTGCAAAAACGCGCAAAAAGTGCGCTCAACCAAATGCTTAATCAGTATAGTTATTTCAAAATAAGCACAATAGACAGCTTCTTCCAACAAATAATAAAATCGTTTACTTACGAACTTGGACTCAACACAGGTTTTACTCTCGAACTTGACTCACGCCGGGTAGTTGACGATGCTGTAGTGCGCTTAATGGACAACTATGGTAGCGGAGAAAGCGCTGAAAAAGAATGGATTATCGAGAGTATCAACGAAAAAATTGAAAAAGGCAACCGCTGGGATGTGCGCGATGACATTGCCGAATTTAGCGACAAAGCCTTTAATGTTATCGGAATTGATGACAAATCAGATGAAATTGCGGGAGAAGGAACCGATAAACAAGCAGAGGAGCACGCGGCAAAACGATTGAAAGAACTTGAAGAGTACAAAAAATGGTTGAAGAAAAGTATTGATGAACAAATCGAAAAAATAGAAAAACTTGGCAAACAGGCTGTTACCCAAATGGAAAACTTTGGAATAGACCCGAAAGAAGCTTTTTACCATAAAGGCAGTGGTGCTGGTGCGTTTTTTATAAAATGTTCCGACTGTAGCAAATTAAAAGAAGGCTTATACCCATCGATAAATTCATACGTAAGAAAAGGTATAGATGAAGGTGTAGAAGGTTTAGCACCAAAAAATAAAGACATCCAACAAAAAATAGAAGCAGCCGGGTTACATAAAATTTTACAAGAAATCGCAGAAATTATTGATAATAACAGTTCAATGATAGATACGAATTCTGTTATCTTGCAGAATATCAATCAATACGCGCTTCTTTACCATGTCGGAAAACGACAAAGAGAAGTGTGCGAGGAACAAAATTTGTTTTTGCTTAGGTCGTCAATGTCGTTTTTGAATGATATGATTGGCGAACTTGACGCTCCGTTTATCTACGAGAAAGTTGGCTATCAGATAAATAACTTTATGATAGACGAATTTCAGGACACTTCAAATCTGAACTGGAAAAACTTTTTACCATTGATAAAAAACGGCACCGGAAGTGGCAATAAATCGATGATTGTGGGCGATGTCAAGCAAGCCATTTATCGTTGGCGCGGCGGCGACTGGAATCTGCTCGACCACTCCGCACAACAAGACCTTACAACAACAAAATCGGAAATTAAAAACTTGGAATACAACTACCGCAGTTGCGCCAATGTGATAAAATTCAACAATTGGTTTTTTGAATCGGTATTAGACTCGTATGGCAACTATGCAGACAAAATGGTTGAAAACGAATCTTTTAAACCCGAATTTGCCGAAATGTTTAAACGAACTTACAGCGAAGCATATCAAAAAATCCCAAAACATAAAGAAAACACAAACGGCTATGTATCAATAAAATACATAGGTAAAAATGATTTCGGTAATGAGGAAGAATATAATGTTGTGGCTGGAGAATGGCTTGTAAGCCAAGTAGATGAACTTGCTGAATTGGGTTACCAGCCTGGCGACATTGCTGTTTTGGTGCGTGCAAACAAGGAAGGACAAAATATTGCGCAGCATTTGGCAGCGGCACAAATTGACTCAAAGCACCCCGAACGGTACCGGTTTATGTCGAACGAATCAATTTTAATTGGTAACAATTTGGCAGTCAGATTATTAGTGGCGACAATGCGATTTTTGACAGAGCCAAACAAAACACCTAAAAAGGCGCAATTGCTATGGATTTATTTTGCTTACAAATACGATATAGAAACCGCATCAAAAAAAATAGAAACTATTGATTTTGAGAATGATACAGATATTGTTTGGAACTTAATGCCAAGCCGATTTTCTGATATGAGAGAATCGTACAAACAGCTTGATATGGTGCAACTCTGTGGGCAATTGATAAGGATTTTCTGCGGATTGCCACATCAAATCAGAAAAACCGATTTGCCATTCATCAACGAATTTGAAGACCAAATACAAGCATTCAACGAGCGTAATGGTTCTAATCTTCAGCAGTTTATGACCGATTGGGACGAAAAAATATCTACACGCCCCATCAGCATGAACGACGGACAAAATGCAATAACAATTACCACCATTCATAAAGCGAAAGGATTGCAGTATAAAGCTGTAATTCTGCCATATACAAACTTCGCCAATACAAAAACAGAGATTAAATGGTTCAAAACTGACAAAGAACAACACAAAAAATTTTCACCATTGCCGATTTCGTTTAAAAAAGAACTTGCCAACACAATATTTAAGGAACAATATTACGAAGAACTATTTATGCGCGATATAGACACACTGAACATCTTGTACGTTGCCTTTACGCGCGCTGTCAACGATATGCGAATACTAACCAAAAAAGATGAGAGAAAAGATAAAAAAGACAACTATTCAGTTTCCTACATGCTGGCCAACGTACATTCTTCAGCACAAGAACTTGCTGAAAAATATAATGTTAACTACGATGAAGAAAACTCAACAATCAGCATCGGCTCACCAATGCCATACAAATCAGAAATAGAAATTATTAATGACGAAGGAGCTGTTAAAACCGAAATGGCTAATAACGAGGCTGTTGTACGTATAAAATGCCACTCAAAAGATTTTTTTGAAGGTGATGAATTTGATGTTCAGCAACATATAAATCGTGGGCGCTTGTATCATCATATTTTTGAATATGTTAAATACACCATGGACATAACAGATGCAGTAAAAACTGTAGTTGCCGAAGGTATGATTGACGAAAAAGATGAAACAAAATACATTGCTGAAATTAGACAAATGGTTGAAAAACAAGCCGATTGGTTTAGCTGCAAATGGCATGTGCTAACCGAGCAATCGGTAATGCTTGCTAATGGCGAAATCAAACGCCCCGACCGCATTTTGGAGTCGGATACTGAAATGGTGGTTATCGACTACAAATTTACAAATGCGCACAACAAAAAATACAATACACAAGTAAGCGAATATGTTGAAGCCCTGCGCCAACTGACAAACAAACACATAAGTGGCTATCTTTGGTATGTTTGGCCAAACGAGGCTGTTGAAGTGGTGAAGTAATTTGTTATCTTTGCAAGCCTTAAACAAAATATTTTGAAGACAATTTGGCTAACCATAACAACCCTTTTTATCAGCATTGTCGCAGCGGCTCAGCCAACTATTGATGCCGAAATGAAGGCGTTGGTTAATTATCGGCGAATGACCGATAAGAACAAAACCATCTTCAAAAAACAGCGCCAAGAGCAAAAACAAAAATGGATTGATGACAGCATTCCGCCACAATTCCGCATACCTGTTGAGTTTATAAGTTACCGGCACGCTTCAGCACGCTACTACGCCTTGTACAACGCCAAACATAAAATTGGCATTGGATATGTGCCGTCAGATTTGGCGCCACTCTACGAGCAAGAGGCGTGGCGAGCTTACAAAAAATATGGTGCGGACGCCCCCAGCCTAAGCATTGTTTTGGCACAGCAATTTACCGAGTCAGCTTTTAATCCGTATGTTAAAGGCGATAAAGGAAAAAGCATCGGTTTGCCGCAACTCTACTACAAAACGGCACGAATGCTATACCTGACCGAAAAGGATTTTTGGAAATCGTTTTTTGCCTTCAATAAAAAGGGCGAACAATACTTCTACAATCATCGTATGCAAGTGCGTTTCCCGTTCGAGTTTTTGCCAAAAGTGAAAGAATACGACTCCAACCATAAACTTGAAGGATTGCGCAACTACAACGGCTCTGGCGATGAAGCGTTCGCATACGCCGAAAAAGTGATTTTCCGCAGCCTGCTTTACGAGGAACAATTTGCAAAATATAATGACATTCCTCTTGACACCGCGAATTTTCGCGAGAACTTATTCAGTATCATCAATTTATCACTTCTTTGCCACGAATTGCCCGAATTGCCCGAACAACAACTCGATCAAATTTTTAGAAATATACTATCGGGTTTATCGGAAGGCGAAATCAGAAAAAAATACACCGAAAAATACTATATCAATGTGATGGAATCAGACCCACTGAGCGTTGAGTCAGATGTTGAGTTTACGATTCCTGCATCGGAAAAAGATTTCTATTTGCTCATTGAAGATGGTCAAGTGCTTTATAATTATTTTGCTGATAATCAGCAGATGTTAAATGCTATAAACGATCCTCAGAATAGTGAGTTTTATCTATACTACAAGCAAGGGAAAAAAATAGTGCGAATAAACAGTTTTAAAGGTGTGGGCGACAAAAAGATTTTTTCGAATGTCAAGCCCGGCGATAAAATTTACATTCCACCCGGCACCGTATTGAAAGCGCCTGGGGCAAACCTCTCGATTATAGTGCGTTAGCGCTTTTTAAACGTTTCAGTTTTTGTGTCGTAATTAAGGTAATAATCGCCCATCGGCAAAGCCGACACATTGACTGACGTGGCAGTTCCTCTACCCATAATCGCGCCTTTATTGTTATAAATTTCGTACATGGTTTCGGCCGAAAATTTGATTTCGGTATAAGGTTTTGTATATGAGTAAGTTATTTCGGCCATTGTGGCGCGATGTTTCAGTTCTTTGCCATAGCGAGGACGCCTCGTATAATCGATTTGCTTAACACGAAACCGGTTATAACCAGCGTGCAAATTAACATCGGCTGTGTAATTATTGGTTCCGGGAGTTCCAATGCCATCAATTGTTGCTACTTTAATCCATTTGTTCCATCTGAATTGCTCAACAATAAACGGCAGCGAGCCGCTTTCGCCAGTGGTTGTGAATTTTAATTTTCCGCTATTGTCAATTTTAATGGTTGTAACCGTAAACGTGCTTTGAGCGTTTAGTACTTCAGGGTTGATAACTTTTGGCTCACAGCCGGATTGGTGCTTTATGACAACATTCACCGCATCGCCTTTGGCAAGACCAAGCGACACCAAATCAATTTCAAAAGCACTTGAGTTGATGCCGTTGTTAATTGGTGTGCCGTTGACAATAACTTCGGTAACACAAAAACCCTCACCAACAGGGGCGAACGGATTCATTATGTAAAGGTTTGAACCTTGATAAACGCCCGATAAAACTAATTCAGCGGCCGAGCAAAAACATCCTATTAGAGTTAAAATCGATACAAAAATGAATTTTCTCATTGTGTGTAGCACTTGTCAATAAATCAAACCAAAACTAAAAATAATTTTTCTCTTAACAAATATGCGTTGACAAATGTCGTTACTATTGCTGTAAAAAGCCTTTTTTAAAACACAAGGTTTACAATAATTTTATTCGCTGACTGTTTTTCTGTATAACGATTCCACCTCGTTCCAATCGTAATAAGGCGCTGTTTTGCTATTTATTGGAAGTTTTACCTCATTTTCGTTGAGCATTACTTTTACCAATATTTTATCAGATTTTGCCGATTTATAGAAAATCATTTGAATGTTGCCGGCCATCGGAATTATTTTGAAATCGCACCACTCTTTGTACAAATCTTTCAAATCAGTAACCGATGCTGTGCAGCCTTCAAGTTGCATCAGGCTTGCAAGTGGCAGCAGTGCTGTGTCGTGCCCAAAACGCAATGTGGCTGAATTGCCATTTCCCGCAATTGCTTTGTCCGCTTCGTCTAAAATGTTGGTCAGCAGATTTTTAGCGAACTTTGCTCCGCGGCTTTTTGTATATGGGCAATTGCCGAAATTACTATACCAATAGCTGTTTGAACATTGCCAATTGCCAAACAACTCCTCGTCAGTAAAAAATTCAGAAAAATCGAAATTTAGGTCGTCAATGCCTTGCATGTTGCTGTGCAAATCGTAGAGTTTGCGCATAAACATTTGTCCGTTAACCTTTTTACGGACGTATGCTGTGTCAGAAAATACTGACGCCACAAGCCTTTCGGGGTGAATACATTGGCTATTGAGCGTGCTGTCGGCTTTGCGCCAAGCGTCAGTTTTTAGATAAACGCGCACTGAGTCGGGTTCTTCAAAAATAATGTAAGACATTATGCGTTTGCTTGATTCGGTTGTGATGTTGAGCGACGGGCGCATTGCTTTCAGTTGTTGGCAAAAAGCATCCATGCTCATAATACAACGGTGTGAAGTTGAAGCTTTTACATCGATTTTCGCGCCATCGGCAAATACTTCGGGGAACGATGTTACCATACGTTTTGCAATGCCTTGATGTTGATTAAAACCTGTTCGGGTAAGGTCGCCGGCACGTAAAAAACCATCTGCGTAAAGGCTGTCTATTCTGGCTTTCAGTGTTTTACCAAGTGGTGTTAAGGCGTTTGCTGAATCGGCGGCTGCCATTATTTTGCGCATCAAGGCGTAATCGAAACCTGTGTAATGATAGCGCGAGCCATGCCGCCCATAATGGCTTATATAGAAAGGTGCGTAGCCTTTTGGCGCTGGTGTTTGTGGCTTAAAATCAGTTTGATAAACACATTGGTTGCCTCCCATTTTCTGAGGATTGGCAAATAATTCGTCTTTTGTGGTTTGCGCTTGCACATTGGCACAAAGAGTGAGACCTATTGCAGCCAGAATTAAATTTTTCATTTTTAAAAGAATTTTCTCAAAATTATGAAACCGATGATATTTAACAAATAATTTGCTTCAAATCGGCAAATTCTATCGTCTGTTTTTCAGTTTTCCTCTGCAAAATATAAATTGTATTTGATGTGTAATTATCGTTTTGGATTGACTCCACCTTCATTCCGCACTCGTCAGCTATCTGATTTACACGGCTTTCCGACAAAAAATCAAGTTGTTCTTCGGTTTTATTAAATTTGATGATTCGTGTTGACAGCAACTCGGTAAAGCGCGTTACCTTATGTCGTTTTTTTTCTTCGGTGTTGCCATCGCGAATTATAATTTTCCCGCCATCGGCCAATGCGTCTACACAATTGTGTATCAATTGTTTTTGATGTTCGGCACTCATATAATGCAGCATATCGTTCATTATAAAAACATCGCTTTGAGGCAGATTGTAATCAAGCGCATTGGCTTGTTCAAATTTGAGGTTGCAATGCTTGCGTAGCCAACCGTTTTGTGCAACTGCAATTTTGTCGTCGTCGTAATCGATGCCTAAAATTTCGCGTTCAGCCGATGTTTGCGCCAACATATAGCAAAGTGGGCCGAAACCACATCCTATATCGGTTACACGCGCATTGCGAGGCACAAGTTGGTCAAACAACTCGTAGTTGTGTTCCATACGAATTTTAATGCGCAGATACCATTCCTCAACAGGTCCTTTGAAGATGAAATTGTGCATTATACGGCTATGTATTGCCAAACTTGATGTGTTGGTTAACTTGTTGTATAATAAGCTGTATTCGCTTTTGAACCAAACCGAAATGCGTTTAGTACGCTCTTGGTAAGTGTCGCCCCATGAGCGGTCGGTGTAGCAGATGCGCGGCAGGGCGTTTATCGAAATAAGCCCATGACGAACTATAAATGGCTGATTTTTAGGAATAACATCGCCTGTGCCATAAAGCAAAATTGGAAGAATATCAAGTTTCAGGCTTTCCGCCAACATAAATGCTCCCTTGTGAAAACGGCCAATTTTTCCATCAGCCGAACGGGTGCCTTCAGGAAAAACAACAACCGAGAAGCCTTCGCTAATACGCTGTTTTACAATCTCTTGGTTGAGTTCGACACCATCGCCGGTGTAGATAAAACCCGCATATCGAATCAAACCGCCAAAAACAGGTGAGTGCCAAACCCATTTGTTTGTAACCATCACCATGCGCGACGATGTTGACAAAATGGTCAGTATATCCATAAACGACTGATGGTTGGCAATAATAATATTTGGTGTTCTAAATGTGTCGTTATCAATATTTTGCTTTATGTATTTCACTTGAGGCGATACCATGAATGCCAAGCGACAAGTGCATTTCATCAGCCAACAAACAAATCGGCGTTTATATATGTATTTTATTGGTACTAAGCATAATACAATCGTCAATAGGCGCAGGACAAAGCAGCTGACAACAAAAGAACAAAAGCCGATTATTGTTAAAATAATATCAGATGCAGCATACGGCATATTCCCTTTTTCGGCAGGCTTGGCAATAAAGAAGTTGAAGATGATTGGCTGAATGGTGAAGGCGACAAGCACCACAATCAGCATACCCAAAATTGATATTAATGATATTGATTTCAGTGCCGGGTGATTGGCAAAAATCAGAGCACCCATGCCGACTACAACGGTGAACGTTGAACAAAAAATCGCTGTTTTGTGCGAATTGATAATCTCGCGTCCTGTGCGGTATTTGTTCTGCAATCCGTCCATTATGAATATGCTGAAATCGTCGCCGATGCCAAAGATGAACGTGGAAATGATAATGTTGATTATGTTAAATTCTATGTCAAACAAACCCATCACACCCAAAATAACAAACCAACTGATTAGCATTGGCAAAAAACTCATCAGTGTAAGCTCAATGCGACCATACGAAATAAGTAACGCGATGAAAATCAAAAACGAAGAAGCATAAAGTATCCAGTTAAAATCGTCGTTTATGTTGTCAATCCAACGGCCGGTAAAAAAAGCACGGTCGAAGATCACCAAGTTTTCATTTTTCTGCATCTGTTTATAAACCAGTTCTTTATCCGACTCTTTCAGACGAACTTGCGTTATCAGCATCTGAAAACCGGTGTTTGGCGCAACCCACTCAGTAAGCAAATCGGCAAACGAACCGTCAATTTCCGAAAAATTGACAGGCTGAAAATCACGGTTGAACCAATCATAGAAAGCATTGAACGCCGAAGCCTTAAAATGATATTTATCACATTCATTTTCAATAGTTTCTTTTAGCAATTGTCGGCGTTGCCCTGTCCAAAAACTGCGCCAAAGGCAGATTCGGCGTTGCTGTTCGGCTTGACTTACGAAAAAGCGTTCGGCTGAGGC
Organism: uncultured Bacteroidota bacterium; assembly: GCA_937899145.1. Taxonomy (GTDB): domain Bacteria; phylum Bacteroidota; class Bacteroidia; order Bacteroidales; family SZUA-534; genus RUG13583. The sequence continues at coordinate 901 of CALBPW010000436.1, read as the reverse complement.
AAAATCCTGTATAAGACCTTCGTTTTTAAGATTTTGCAATTGCCGGTTGGTAATGGCGTAGTTTGCCGCTGCCGAGTCGTCGGTGGCGCCAATGCTAACAAAAAGCACATTTTTGACATCGGCGTCATAGTACGATTCTATTTTTTCACGCGCCGCTTTTAGGTGTTCCGGCTCGTAGTACATATTCATCATACTGCTATTGAACCTGACCTTTCCTGCTGTAAAACAGCTGATTACAATCAGCAAAAGCAAAGAGCCTACAATCCAACGGTTTTTTTCGTAATGATAAGCATTGATTTTTTCTACAAATTCAAGTGCCTTCCCTTGCTTTATATCTGCCTGACCTTTAAGGAAATGCGGTAAAAAAACAAGACAAAAAAATGTGGTTCCAATAAGAGTAAGCGAAGCAAAAAGCCCAAAGTCGCGCAAAATGGCTGACGAAGTAAAGACCAACGCAAAAAAAGCGCCAATAGTGGTGAAACTGCCGACCGTCAGCGGATAAGCCAACTCGCTGATTAACTGCTCGATGTTGTGCACATGATTTTGATGAGCGAGCATGTGAATTGAATAGCTGAGCGCAATACCCATAATAGCCGCACCCGCACCAATGGAAATGGCTGATATTTCGCCTTTTAGTAACGCAATAACAGCAATAGCAAACAAACCACCAAACAAAGCTGGCAAAATGACGAGCGGAATAGTGCGTTTTCGTTTGAAAATGAGCGAGATAAATACGGCAATTATTATTAAAGCGATAAGTGAGGTAAACATTGTATCGCTTTGGATTTGCTCAGCGTTGTAAACGCTAACTGCCGCGCCGCCAAAATATTCGGCTTTCACCGCGTTGTGCTTGCTGTTAAATTCAAACAGTTTTTGTTCAAGCGTCTTTTGGTTGTATTTT
>CALBPW010000435.1 GCA_937899145.1 uncultured Bacteroidota bacterium | reverse complement strand
GTCCTGCAATGTTCGACTTGAAATTCATTCTTGTTTCGGACGATAGCGAAACCATTATCGGACGGATTGTTTTGTCGGTAACAGGCACGGTAGCCCATTTGATTATTTCGGGTTCAACAAACACACCGTTCCGCAATTCGGGACGGATAACAATTCCGCACTCTTTGCTGCCGTCTTCAAGCGTGTAGCGGGTGATGATGGCGTTGCCGCCATCGCCTAAATGCCGTACAATGTTGCCCGTGATGATGCCCACTTCCTCGCGTCGTTTGTCGTTTTTCAAGAAATTCTCGTACTCTTTGCCCGATGATGTTTTTCGGGTTATCTCGGCACATTTTTCTGCTCCTGTTTGAGCAAGGTTCAGTGCCAAACCTTTTGCGTTGAGCGGGTCGGTGCAGGCAAATTTTACGATGATTGCTGACGGGCGGCTTAATATGTCAACATAGTTGTTGCTATCGTCCGCGTTTGATATTGAAATTTGAGTTACGCAGTAGATGTTTTCGGCGGTCGCATAGAATTTGCCAACCCGCAGTTTTTCAATCAATTCACGTAAAATCTCATATTCAGATGTATGTCTTTTCAGCTGTTCTTCAAGTTCGGGCGATTGTCCGCCTGCTTTCAGTTGTTTTATCGTTTCAAGCGTTTCTTTCAGTTTCTCGTGCTGTTTGGTAGCGTCCATTCCGTACTCCTCATAATCCTCGATTGTTTTTTCAATGGATTTGAGTTTCGTTTCAAGTACTGCTATTCTGGATACTCGGTTTTCCTTATCCCTTTCGATAAGTCTTTTCTTCCAATTGCCGAAGTCGTTTTTCAGATGTTCCAATATTTGGTCGGTTGCTCCCAAGCCTATTTGTATGTTGCGGTTGCATACCTCTGTAAGGTCTTTGAGCGAAAGGAACGACGACTGCTGACGGATAGAGTATTTGGTAACAAACGACGAACTTGTCAGCTCGCTATGCCGCCCGTCGGTGTTGCCGACACGCAGAACGTTTTCACTGACGCGTTTAGTCTGAAAATCCATATCTTTCATTTCAAGGTCGTACTTGTCGTCGGCTTTGAGCTGCTCAACAAGCGCGTTGTACTCGTTGATGATTTTGTCGTAATAGTATTCCTGCTGTTCGGGCGACAGCACTTGCATACGTCCAAACGTTGTTCTTGCCATTTCCTCGACAGGCTGCTTTTTGCGGTCAGGGTTCACTTCGTCAGCCTCCACGCCTAACGGGTCGTTAAGTGTGTGATTTAAAACGGGGTCTGCTTCCAACATCTTACGAACCAACTCGTCGCCATACTTGTTGAAAAAGTCGGGCGATTTCAAAACCGATTCGTCAGATTGTTTCTGATTGGCGGTGGTGTTGGCATCAAGCGATTTGAGTTTCGCTTTCAGCATCATCATAAACCGTTTTTCAGACGGTATGCCGCTGAAAATGTACTCGTAGATAGGCGGCAGATTGGCAAATTGCCCTGTACGGTTTATGCGTCCGCGCTTCTGCCCCTCTGTGTTCACATCGAGTTCGGCTTGTGCGACAATCATCACACGCTGCTTGACTTCGTGTTCTTTCAGTCGTGTCCCCTCGTTGGTGGCGTGCGCCGATTTGCCTGTTGAACCCGACTGATTGATGATTAGAGCCTGTATGTCGTTGTTGTTGAAGTTGTTGAAACACATCGAAACGTGCTTGCTTTGCTTTGTGGCATATTTTTTCACAGCCGCAACAGTGGCATTTGAATAGCCTTTGCCGTCAAATTTCAGTCGCAAACTGCGTCCCGTACACTCGCCAACCTTGTAGCCCTCTTGCTCAATGGTGTGTGTTATAACATCAATGGGCGATATGCACAAGCCTGTTGTGGTGTTTCGGAATCGGGCAAGCATTTTGTTGTACGCCTCTTGCGCCTCGCTGCCCAGCGCACGGATTGGTATCATAAACTTGGCAATCACCTTTCTGCCTTTCCGAAGATGGAAATAGAACAGATTTTTGAAGATATTGTCGAAAACAACATTGTAGTCGGCGTTAAACGATTGTCCGACAGCAACATCAAGTTGCGGATTTTCCGATTCGTCTTCATCTTCCTCGCTCACCGCGTCCATCACTTCGATTCCGTTGGCAGCCAACGTCATTTTTACACTATTAACATACTCGCGCTCGTCTGCGTCTAATTGTTTCTTTTTTGCTTTGCCAGCCGTGTCCTTGTTTTTGAAGATTGTTTCGTTGGTGTCGGCAAGTGCAATGACAACAGCGCGCCCCTCTTTAATATGGTAAATGGCACGATGTGCGACGGCTTCGGCTTTTGCCGAGAGTAAAATATTGTTAATCAGATGGAACACCGATGAGAAAATGCTTGCTGACGCAACCGTTGGGGCTTTTTGTTTGGTATATCCCTTTGGAGCAAGTGCCCTTGCAATGTCTTTCAGATATGGTTTGAAGTATTCTTCCTGAAAATCCCGAATATCTGCAATAATATCTGTTATTCCCTTATATAACTGATAGTGAGTGTCTTTCAGATTCTCCACACCATATTTTTCAGCACCGTCGGCATCAAGTGTGATGTAATCGACGCGCAACCCCTCTGTTTTGCGCTCACGGCGGATAAATTGCCCGTAGCGTGTCATTGCCGACGATATGATTTCTTGTGCAGGCAGGCTGAAAAAGTATCGTGGAATATTGGACAGAGCCGATACTATCTGCTCATCGGTCATATTGCGCAGGCGGTCTTTCGACAGGTTTCCGTCAAGTTCCGACATGCAAGTGTTGATGGCATAGACAGGCATATTGTCGGGACGTTTGGCGTAGGTTGCCGACAGATAGAGAACCGATTGGCAATGCGGCAAAACAGTTTGGAAAAACAATCCTGTTGCGCCTGTGGCGTTGCCTTTGCCGTCAATCTCAACTTTTCCTCCGGCATTGTGAGTCTCGTCCATAACAATAATGTTGTCTTCGATAATGGCTTTCAGGAGTTCGATTTTCTCTTTCTTCGCCGATGATATTTGCGAGTAGGTGCAGCACACAAAATCGCATTGTTCAGGCACGCCGCCAATCTTTATGGCATACTCGTACAACTCTTTGTCGAACTGATAGAAAAACGGTTGGTTATTGCTGTCAAGGCAAACAATAGTGTCGCCTGTTTGGGTGTTCATTTCGCCATCGGCATTGATGAAGAACGGTTTGAAATGTCCGCTGTGTATGCTCTCCAAATCGCGGTAGATGTCGGAGAACAAACCTGCTTTTTCGGTAAAGAATATCGGTTTTTTGCCGCTCAAAATCCCGTAGCGGATAAACGAAGCCGCTACACGCCCCTTGCCAATGCCTGTCTGGTCGCCAACAATAAGACCCTGATTGCGCGCTTCGGCATTGTAGATAGCCAAAGCGACGGCATCAATCTGTTCAAGGCTCAACACTTCGGACAGTTCGACAAGCGAGAATTGCAGTCTTTCTGCCACAAATTCCGCCACATTGCCAACGGCTTTTTTCAGTTGTTGCAGGGCTTCTTCGGTTGCCTCGTCAAGGCTGTCGGGGGTTAAAATATTCATTCGGTAGGCATTTTCAAGCTGTGCCACAGGCTCATACACACCATTGAGTGTAGCCGAATTGTCGGGAATGATGATGTCGGCAAGCCTGCTGTTCGGCAGCCACCGCCAAGTGCTTTCGTCAGTCCAATTGTCGGGTAAAGTGTTGTGGCTGACAGCAATGTAGGCTATACCCAATAGATCGGAAGAGCGTC
>CALBPW010000434.1 GCA_937899145.1 uncultured Bacteroidota bacterium | reverse complement strand
CCGCAAGATGTTAGCCAAATAATTTTTAACAATGAGTTGCACCCCGAAAATTCGTTTTCGGTGCGTCGCGCGGGACGCGATTTTGAACTGCTTTCATATCCTATCGGATTGAAAATGAATAATATTGATAAGGAAAAATTGTACAGATACGTTGGACAATTTCGAAATAAAAGTTATGTTGATGTTGCGCAATTACCGTCTTCACAAATTGACTCGTTAAAACGTTCGAAACCAATGTTTTCAATTTCGGTTATAAATACGGCGGGACAAGAGTTTTGGTGCAAAGCTTATGATAAGTATATTGCTGATAATCAGTTTGATTATGATAATTTTTACTTGCAGCTCAACAATGGTGAGTTTGTTGTGGCAAAGTATTTTGAATTTGACCCGATGATAAAGAAACTTGATTATTTCATCTCAGGGCGAGAATGGTGAAAAAGTTATCAATTTCGCCCACAAGAATAGGTCCTTTAGCCTTTATACATACATTTAGAATTTTCCTTACACCATTGTCAGAAACTTTTATTTTTGCGGAATAATGCGCCTGTAACTATGGAATTGCAAATTATTGAAAATCAAACTAAACAAATAGTAACTGAACTGTTAACCGCACATCCGATGTCAAAAAAATCGGTGTTTATAATCGGTTGCTCGTCGAGTGAGGTGGCTGGCGGATTGATTGGCAAAAACTCAAGTGCCGAAATCGGGAAAGTCATTTTTCAGACGGCAAACAAACTATTATCGGAACAAGGTGTTTTCCTTGCTTGCCAATGTTGCGAGCATCTTAATCGCGCTTTGGTGGTAGAGGCAGAGTGTGCTGAGCGGTATGGTTACGAGCCTGTGTCGGTTGTGCCGTGGCTGCATGGCGGTGGCTCGTTTGCAACGGCAGCCTTTTATGGTTTTAAAAATCCTGTAGTTGTTGAGCATGTGCGCGCTTCGGCAGGCTTGGATATTGGTGATACATTGATTGGTATGCACTTAAAAGATGTGGCCGTGCCTGTACATCTTGCTAATAAACAAATTGGCGAGGCTCATGTTGTGGCAGCCTACTGTCGTCCAAAACTAATTGGTGGCGAAAGAACTCGCTATGTTGTTGAATCGGATAATCGGTGAAACAGTGTTGTTGAATCGGATAATCGATTAGCAGACTCACCATCCCGATAACCATCGGGATACCGATTCTCCAATTAAACAAGTTTAAAGTTTAGTTTAGCCGAAATACAATTCACCAATTCACCGATTCACCAATCAAATCGTAAGTATAAGTTTTTTGTTGTCAGATAAATTTTGACATTGATTATCAGTGTGATGTTAGATTTTTGTATCTGAAATTGAAAATCCTAAAATGTAACGTATAGAACAATTTTTGGTCGTTTGCGCAAAAATGCATTCCCATTTGATAAGGTATTATTGGAGCGTTAACATTTGCTTATTGGGGCAATTAAAAAAACTTTAATACAACAATTATGGGAAAATTTTTATGGAAATGGACATCGGTATTGTTACCGATATTGCTATTCTCATCGGTTGCATTTGCCCAAACACATCAAATTACGGGAAGTGTATTAGATGAAGAAAAAAATCCTATTCCGGGCGCAACGGTAGTTGTGAAAGGGACTGCATCAGGAACAATCACGGCCGCAGACGGCTCGTTCAAGATGAACGCTGCCGATGGCGATGTGATTGTCATCTCCTACATTGGTTACGCCAACAAGGAGATAAAAATAAACGGGCCAGGGCCGTATCCTGTGTCAATGCAACCCGATGTTGTCGGGTTGGACGAGGTTGTGGTTGTCGGCTACGGACAGCAAAAGAAAGCCTCGGTGGTAGGTGCTATTGCACAAACAACAGGTGCGACACTGCAACGCGCTGCCGGTGTAACAACAATTGGAGCCGCCTTAACTGGCAACTTGCCGGGTGTTATCACAACTCAAGATACTGGACAGCCGGGCGAGGAAGATGCTAAAATTGTTATCCGTGGTACAAGCTCGTAGAATGGTAGCGATCCGCTTGTGCTTGTCGATGGTGTTGAACGCGAAATGAAGAGCGTCGATATATCATCAGTTGAAAGCATTTCGGTACTGAAAGACGCATCGGCAACGGCTGTTTATGGTGTGCGTGGCGCTTATGGAGATCGGAAGAGCACACGTCTGAACTCCAGTCA
>CALBPW010000433.1 GCA_937899145.1 uncultured Bacteroidota bacterium | reverse complement strand
CGTGTGCTCTTCCGATCTACATGTCGGGGGCGGCCGGGCCTAAGGTTACTGACCAAATGCCGTTTTCGCCTTTGGCCATCGCATGACGACCGGCAAACTGAACATCGACAAGTACCTCTTTGGCATTCTCGTTTTGATAGTTAAAAGTTACTGTGTTGTCGGCATTAACAACTGGCGATTTCACTTGTGCAAATCTGCCGCCGGGTTGTGCCGAGACTTGTATTGCCAGCGCTCCCAGCGTTAGCGATAAAGCCATTTTTTTCTGAAAAAATTCCATATTATTAGTCGTTAAAATGTCGTTTAATCGGTGAGTCGGAAGTTGGCTCACCAGTTCGTTTGACAGATTCACCAACTACTGCACCGATTTTTTTTGGACAAAATTGTAGAAGTCGTCTTTGTATTTGTCGGCTATAACAATATATTGGTTATTTATCATAACACTATTGCGTTCGATTGATTTAATCTCGTTGAGTGAGACAATATATGAACGGTGAATGCGCATAAAACGGTCGGCTGGTAAGTTTTCTTCAAGCGATTTTAAACTCATCAATGTTAGGATAGGGCGAGGTTTAGATTTCAGCCATATTTTAACATAATCTTTCAATCCTTCGAAATATAAGATGTCGTCAAAATCGATGCGGATTTGCTTGTAATCGGCTTTTACAAAAATGTAATCGTTGGTTGCAATTGGCTGCTGATTATTGTTTTGATGTTGCATCGCGAACCATTCAAGAGCGCGGTTGGCAGCTGTCAGAAACTCGTTGTAGTCGAATGGTTTCAGCAGATAGTCGAGAGCTTCAACTTTGAAGCCGGCCAATGCGTATTTGTCGAACGCTGTGGTAAAAATCACGCGGCTTTTTTTGCGTAGAGTTTTTGATAGTTCAAGTCCGTTCAACCCGGGCATCTGAATATCTAAAAATAGCAAATCAATATCCTCTTTTGCTATCAGGTCGAGTACCTCGAAACCATTGACACATCGACCTTTAAGGTCTAAAAATGGTGTTTTCGACACGTATCCTTCAATCAAATCTAAAGCCATTGGCTCGTCATCGGCTATTAGGCAAGTTATTTTTCGTTCCATAGTCATCAAGTGTTAAACGTCAATTGATAAGTAAGTTATGAATTTTCCGTTTTCGATTTTAGTGTAAAATTCCGATTTGTTTGGGTAAATCAAATTCAAACGGCGGCGGATATTTTCGAGCCCGATAGACGAACTTCCGGAAAGATTGTCGCTAACCGGTTTAAAATAAGGGTTTTGGGTTTCGAAAGTGATTTTCCGCCCTTTTAGTTCCATATTAAATGTTAGTTCTGATTTCCCTTGTGGCAGAATGCCGTGCTTAAACGAGTTCTCTATAAGCGAGATAAACATCAGCGGAGCCACTTCAATTCCGTTTGTGTTTTCGGGAAAATGATATTCGACAATGGTTGTGGCCGCGGTGCGCAGTTTCATCAGTTCAATGTATTTTGTCATAAAATTGATTTCGCCTTCGAGCGATACTTGCGGGCTGTTGGTTTCGTATAGCAAGTAGCGCATTAGTTTGCTAAGGCTATGGATTGTTTCCTTGGCACGTTCTGGCGATATATCGACAAGTGAATATATATTGTTAAGTGAATTGAAAAAGAAATGTGGTTGGATTTGATATTCAAGGTGTTTGAGTTCGGTTTGTAATTGTTCCGATTCTCGTTCTTGGTGTTTGCGTTCAACCTCTTGCCAATGCTCATAAATACGTATTGCGATGGCCATTACTAACGGCAATATTTGGCTGAACATTTCCCAACAAATGAAGTTCATCGGGTTGCGTGGTTGCCAGCCTTTGTGAAAGAAAACTGTTTTTAATGTTAAATCAGTGCATGATAAAATGAATAATAGCAGCAGATTGATAAGAAAGAAAACAACTTTTTGTTTGCCGAAAAATAGTTTGTCAATCATTGCTAAATAGTTGGCATAGAAAATGATAGCATATAGAAAAGTTGCTGTCCACCAATGTTCGACAATAGCCATAAAGTTGAAGTCGTTATGGATGGATAGTAATATTGGCAGGCATAATAGAAATGCCCAAACTACTATGTGCATCAGCACTTTATAAATGAGAGGCTTGTTATTATTATCGTTCATATTTAACATTATTTAGTCGCTAATTTGCAAATAAAATCTATTTGCAAGTGCAAAGATTATAATGTTTCTTGTCTGGTGAATATTTAATAGAAGAATAAGCGTTTATTCTTCACCAAATCGCTTTTTTGAACGATAAATGAGTGTTGAGAAAGTGGTAGTAGCAACAGTGGTCTGTGGTCTATTGAATCCTTAATTTTTCTTTTTGAACGAGAATTTGTTTTCTTCGTGGTGGATTAAGCGTGAAATGTTTTTGCGATGTGTGATTATCAGTAGTATGCTGGCTAAAATGGCGAATATCATTAATGATGGTATTCGTTCTTGAAAGACAAATATTATAAGTATTGGAAATGAAATACCTGCAATCATCGAGCCTAACGATACGTATTTGCTTATCGATAAAACAATTACAAAAATGCCGAAGCAGATGAGTGCGCCAATTGGGTAAACGGCTAATACCATACCAAGTAGTGTGGCAACGCCTTTCCCGCCTTTAAAACGTGCGTAAAGAGGGAAGATGTGTCCCAAAACGGCAAATACGCCAAGTATGATTTTGAGGTTCATAAAGGCTGCCGAATCGCATTCAAAATTGCTGAAATGGGCAAGACTAACGGCAGCAAATCCTTTTATAACGTCAATCAGGAATACTACAATGCCCGGTTTTGTGCCTAAAACTCTGATTGTGTTGGTGGTTCCTGCATTTCCGCTACCATGCTCGCGTACATCAACGCCATAAAAACATTTTCCTATCCACACTGCCGATGGTATTGAGCCTATCAAGTAGGCAATTACGCATAATAATCCGCTCAATGCATATAAATCCATAAATATCTGTTTTTCTAATTGTTGCGCAGGTTTTGTGGTCAACAACTACTCTGTCATTTTGTTGGTTATAGACAAAAACAGTGCCAAAAGTGTAGTATCGAGAAAAACTATTTAATGTGCTGTCGGTAATCTGCAGTTAGCGTCAGTACAATATCAAAAACCATTAATTTGAAATTTTTCAATTCTACTCATTTGCCATTTGGTAGATTGTCAAAACATCGTTGTACATTAGTTTTTTAAGATTGCCAATGGTTGATGTCTTACCGATAGTGCATTTGTCGGCCATCAGTTGCATTTCATTTTCAGTTGCTTTGCGTCCGATTAGTTCTGGTATCGATGTTGGCATACCAATGCTGTGGTAGAATTGTCGCATTGCGTTGATGCCTTCTTGTGCTGTACTTTTAGCGGAGCGGAAAGTGCTGGCAACGCCCATTACGTTTACAGCAAATTGCGCGAAGCGTGTTGGATTTTCGTTGAGCACATATTCAGCCCAATGCGGCCAGACGGCGGCTAAACCTGCACCATGTGCTACATTATATAGTGCCGATAGTTCATGTTCGATGTTGTGGGTCGCCCAATCGCCAGTTGTGCCACAGCCTGTCAATCCGTTGTGTGCTATAGAGCCTGCCCACATTATTTGCGCGCGTAGTTGATAGTCGAATGGTTCAATCAGTAGTTTTGGCCCGCATTGGCGCACAGTGCGCAAGATGGCTTCGGCTACAGCGTCGGTTATGAGCATATCATCGTCGTGCGAAAAGTAGCGTTCCATAGTGTGCATCATAATATCGGTGATGCCGCATGCTGTTTGGTATGGCGGTAGCGATATTGTGCGCTCAGGGTTCATAATTGCAAATTTAGGGCGGCAAAGGTCAACATCGTATGAACGTTTCATATCGGTTGGCGTAACTGGCTCTTGTTCAGCTTCTTTGGTTATAACACAACCTTCGCTCATCTCAGAACCTGCTGCCGGAATGGTTAGTACAACGCCAAGGGCGCGACATGTTTTTGCTTCGCCTTTACCGATAAACAAGTCCCACACATCGCCTTCATAATCAAGACCATAACCAATGGCTTTTACCGAGTCGATAACGGAACCGCCACCAACTGCCAATAAGAAATCTACATTTTCGGCTTTGCATAGTTCGATGCCTTTGCGCACAAGCGATAGGCGAGGATTGGGTACTACGCCGCCTAATTCAACGTACGCTATTTTGGCAGCGGTTAGCGACTTGCGCACTTGTTTTAGTAATCCTGAACGCTCGGCACTTTGTCCACCATAGTGGATTAGCACTTTGCTGCCACCATATTTCTTAATCATTGTTGACAGTTGGCTTTCTGCTTCGCGACCAAAGATTACCTCTGTTGGCGCATAGTATTTAAAATCTTGCATATTATGATGTTTATACTTGTTTTTTTAAGTTTCGGGCAAATATAATTTTAATTATTCAACCGCCTATCTAATTTGTAAATTATATGCGGCTGTCATCAATCAGCAATCGGTTGCCAGTAATCACCCGACGCCTAACTAATCTGTCCCCAATCAAATTCATACCGCCAACGGCGTTTAATTTCGGCGCTTAAAATGGCGTTGTTGCGGTCTTCAAGTTTGGGGTCTTCTTCCAACACGCGTATAGCCTCGTTTCGGGCTAACATCAATATTTGATTGTCTTTGCCAAGGTCGGCAATTTTCAGGTCGATGGCGATGCCGCTTTGTTGGGTGCCTTCAAGGTCACCAGGTCCGCGCAGTTTTAGGTCGGCTTCGGCAATTTCAAAGCCATCGTTGGTGGCGACCATTGTTTGAATGCGGTTTCGCGCATCGGTGGTTAACTTGTTGCCTGTCATCAGTATGCAGTACGATTGTTCGGCTCCACGGCCAACTCTGCCGCGCAATTGGTGTAGCTGGCTCAAGCCGAAACGTTCGGCACTTTCAATCACCATAACCGACGCGTTTGGCACATTTACACCAACTTCGATAACTGTTGTGGCTATCATTATGTTGGTGATGCCTTTTGCAAAATAATTCATTGACGCCTCTTTTTCTGCCGCTTTCATGCGCCCATGGATCACGCTAATGGCGTATTGCGGAGGCGGAAAAGCGCGTGTGATGCTTTCAACGCCATCTTCAAGATATTTCCAATCGCTTGATTCTGATTCACTTATAAGTGGATATACGATATATGCCTGATGTCCAAGTTTAAGTTGCTCGCGAAAAAAGTTGAACATCACAAGCCGTTTTGAGTCGTAATAGTGAATGGTTTGTATTGGTTTTCGTCCAGGCGGCAATTCGTCAATTACCGACACGTCGAGGTCGCCATAAAGTGTCATGGCAAGGGTGCGTGGAATGGGGGTGGCAGTCATCACTAATACGTGTGGCGGAATGTAGTTTTTCGACCATAATTTTGCTCGTTGTGCCACGCCAAACCGGTGTTGCTCGTCGATTATTACAAGCCCAAGATGCGCAAACATTACGCGGTCTTCAATAAGTGCGTGTGTGCCAATCAATATGCTCAGCTGTCCATTTTGCAGATTGGCAAGCATTTGGTCGCGTGCCGATTTTTTTGACGAGCCTGTCAATATCCCCACTTCAATACCAAGCGGCGATAGCATCTCGCAGAATGTTTTGTAATGTTGCTGCGCTAAAATTTCGGTTGGAGCCATCAAGCACGATTGAAATCCATTGTCAAGAGCCAACAGC
>CALBPW010000432.1 GCA_937899145.1 uncultured Bacteroidota bacterium | reverse complement strand
ATTTGGTGCTCTTTGCAACGAAACCGACGATAGGGCTTGCGAGGCGCGCCGGTACTATTTTAATATATGCGGAAAATACGGCGGACCGGTTCAAACAGTACTCAAAAAGGCTGCGGCTCTTGATATTCAGACAATTTGTCCTCTGCACGGGCCAATTTTAAAAGAAAATCTTGGCTATTATCTTGGATTGTATCAAACGTGGAGTGCTTATCAGCCTGAAACAGAGGGTGTTTTTGTTGCTTATGCATCGTTGCATGGCAACACGGCAAAGGCTGCCGAAGAGTTAGCCGCAATGCTTGAGGCGAAAGGTATTAAGGTTGCCATTTCCGACCTTTCGCGGTCAGATATCGCCGAGTGTGTTGAAGATGCTTTCCGTTACAATCGGATGGTGCTTTGCGCATCGTCGTACGATGGAGGTGTAATGCCACTAATGCGCGATTTTCTTTGCCATCTCACCGACAAAGCCTACCAGAAGCGTACGGTTGCTTTGGTTGAAAATGGTTCGTGGGCGCCATCGGCGGCACGCACAATGCGTACAATGCTTGAGGCTATGAAGGAGATAACGATTTTCGACAAAGTGGTAACAATCAAATCAACTTTGAATGCTGATAGCCGCGCTGCACTGAAAGAATTGGCAGAACAATTGGCGATTTAATAATTCACAAATAATTGGGAAATTAAAAACCCTCGCAAATTCTACTTTGCGAGGGTTTCTGTTTATTGCTGTTTCTTGATTATTCGCATCCCTATTTTATTATATCAGATATATCAGACATTACACCAAATACACCCATAATTCTACCATTAACATCAAATAGAGGACATTTTTGAAATTTCAGATAAACGGATTTGCCATCGGCAAGTTTGACTTCTCTAATTTCCTCGGGCAAAGCCTTTTGCGTTTTAATTATTTTCATTTCGTCCTCAAGTGATTTCTGAGCGGCAACTTTATCTGCCATAATGTCGGCATCGCTTTTGCCAATTATTTGGTCTTCAGTCATATTAAAGAATGAAAGATACGAACTTGAAACTTTCATGTAGTTTAAATCCAAATCTTTGAAGTAGATAATGGCACTTGAATTACTCATAAGGGAGTCCATCAACGCTTGCTCTTTAGCAAGATTTTCGCGCATTGTGGTATTTTCTTCCATTTGGCGACGCAAATCTTCTTGTGTAGCTTGCATCTCTTCCAAATTTTGTCGCAATTCTTCTTCTTGCGATGTCAATTCATCACTTTTAATTTGACTGTCGCTTAGTAGTTTGGCGGTCTTTTCTGTTACTTTAACGCTTGCCAATGTTGATGCTATGCTTTCACCAAGTTTTTCAACAAATTCAATTTCGTATTGTTTGAGTTCTGTAAACGAAGCAATCTCTATCACTCCATAAATTTCGTTGTTGATGATGCAAGGTACAATCAGTATGCACTTTGGATTGGCGGTGCCTAAACCCGAAGTTATTTTTATGTAATCGTCTGGAATTTCAGTTAAATAGATGGTTTTGCGCTCATAGACGCATCGTCCAACCAATCCGTCGCCCTCGCGAATGTCTTTGTGCACAAATTTGTCGCGGCCGTATGCGATGGCTGTAACCATTGTAAAGTATATATCGTTTTCGTCATCATCGTTTATTACGAATAGCGCGCCTTGGTTAACTTTCAAATAATCAATCAAATTGGACATTATGTTATAACCAAGAGTTTTCATGTTGTCTTGGTTTTTGCGCAATATCTCGCCAAATTTTGCAATGCCGCCTGTTGACCAATTGCGCAATTCTTCTTCTTCTTTGCGCTCGGTTTCTTTTTTCTGGCTTTCAACAAGGCTGTCGCGCATCTTTATCAAGGCCTCGCCCAATCGGTCTTTGTTGCTGCGCGAGTGAAATTCGCTTTCAAAATCGCCTTTGCCAATGTTCAATGCGAATGTTTCGGATTTGCGTATGCCATCAACCACTTGGTTTAGCGATGCCGACATCTCTTCTAATTCGTCGTTGGTTTTTATGTTGTGTATGTTTATGCCTTCGGTGTCGCCTATGGCCAAATGTTTTAACGCGTCTGTTGTCTCTTTTATAGGCGTGGTCATGTTTTTGGCGATGAAGTAGATTAGCACAATCATTATTAGCAGTCCTGCAATTGCCAAAATGAATGTTGAGCGTACTTCGTTAGCCGATGTCTGTGCTAAGTTGCTTATCGGAAAAGTTAGCGCCAACGACCAATTGCAGTTTTTCCCAATATTGATAGGGGCAAAGTAGGAACTCATTTTTATGCCATCTTTCTCAAATGAGTTGTTCCAATATTCGCCTTTGGCTAAAGTGTTTAGCAATGTGTTGGCTTCTGATGTGTCTGAACAGCCTATTGTGAATTTTTTGTTTATGTCATCGAAGTTGCTTGAATACACAATTGTTCCATTGTTGTTAATCAGATGTTTTGTAACCTCTTGGTTGAATGCTTGCGCCACTTTATTGGCCAAAAAATCGAAGTCTTTTATATTAATGGCTTTACCAATATAGCCGCAAATGTTGTCGTTTTGGAATATTGGTGCGCTGATGTTCATCAACCATTGGTTGTTGTGCTCGTATGGTTGGTAAATTTCAGTGCCATTTGTGCCAATTACTTTTCCAAAGTTGCTTGATATGATGCCATTATCGTCGTTTACGATTATAGTTCCGTTATGGGCTTGAATAAGTACCCAATCGCTACTTTGGTAGTTGCTGTCTGCGTAAAATGTTGATGGCAGTACCATCCAATAGTTCTGGCCTTGCGCAACGTTTGCGATTGTTTGTTTAAAAAACTCGCGTTGAGTTGAGTCGAGTGTAGTTAACTTCCCTGATAATGTGTTGGATAGTGTTTTTATGTTTGACTGATGGTCTTTCAGCACAATTTCGGCATGGGCTGCTGAGCGTTCCGATAACAGCTGACATGTGTGGTCATTGTCGAATTCGGCTTGTCTGGTAAAACGTATGCCGATAAATGTTACTAATATTATTATGTATATTGATAGTGGAATCAGTATGAACAAACTGATTTTTCGACGGATATTCAGTTTTAACTTCATAAATAACAATGTTTAGTTATCATATTTTAAACAAACTGCTAAATGTAGGAAGGCTCAATTGAAATTCAAAGTTTTTTTGAGTTTAATAATTCATTTTTTGACAATAAATTTTTAAGTGTCTCAATTATCTGAAAATTAACTTTTTCAGCTTTTTTTTTTCCATTTCAAAAGCCGAAATCTTTTAAATAAAGGTGCGATTGAGCGTTGGATTTGGTTTGTTATTACAAAAAAATCGGTTAAAAATTAATTCGTTTTTGAACCGATTTGCTTCTTATTTGTGCCTATCAGTTTACTTCCTGCTCTTCCTTCTATTGCATTTCCTGTACAGTATCTGACAGTTTTCGACGGTATTTTTTGCCGACAATTCTTCTGTTGTCCACAATCGCAAATAACCACGCAAAACAAAAGGGAGACGGACTTGTTGAGCGGTCTCCCTTTGCTTTATATTTTGCATTATAAGGTAATTATTGGTTTTACTGGTTTTGTTGGTTTCATTAGGTGATAAATCCAACTTACGAAAGTTGAGTAAAACTACCCATGCCAGCACTGCGGGTCTGACGCGTAGAAATTTCTTGTGTATCCGAACGCCACCGTAGGACAATCGCGGCAGAAGCGCAGGAGTTCGCATGCTTTGCATTTTTCAAACATTTCGTATTGTCGGTAGTATTCCATTTTTTCACCATTGAAAACATCGTACATCTCCTCGCCAACAGTGCCGACATAGCTTTCGAAACGTCGGCACGCCATTAGCCGTCCTTCGGCCGATATGGTGAAATGGCAGTCGCCACAGTGACAACCTCCGTAAATAGTATCATTGTCAGCGTTTTCGGGTATTTGCCACAAGCCTTTTTCGTACAAGTAGAGCGTCCAAAGGTGGTCTTTCAGATTGAATGTTGTATCGCTGTTTTTGTGCTTTTCAAACTTCTGCCAACACATATCCAAAAAATCACGATAGCGCGGCGGTTCAATGTGCCACGTGTCGCGGTGGGCTTTATCCTCGCTTGTCGGACAGTATCGTCCGAAGGCAAAAACATCGGCTTTGTGTTCCGCTACAATGTCAATCAGTTCGGGCATCTCATCAATGTTTGTTGCCGACACCGTGCTCATCACCGCGCAGTACATTCCGGCATTGCGGATGATGGGAATGGCGGCCAATGTGGCGTCGAACGAGCCGGGTTTCCGAAAGTGGTCGTGTGTCTGTCGCAGGCCGTCGAGCGAGAGTTGGTATTTGCGGCAGCCAAGGTCGTGCATCCGCTTGCACACTTCGTCGGTGAGATGGAAAGGATTACCCATCAGTGTGAAAGGGATTTGCCGCTCGTGTATCAATTGCAAAAAATCCCAAAACCGACGGTGCAGAATAGGGTCGCCGCCAGTGATGTACAGGTAGGGCGTGCGGTTCATGCACTCCGCCATTCGGCAGATGTTGTCGAGCGTCAGCACAAGCCTGTTCCACGGTGTCTCAACAAGCGCGGGATGACCTTCCGAGAATATGTAGCAATGCTTGCAACGCTGGTCGCACTCGTCGGTTATATGCCACTGGAAGGCGAAATATTCTTTCATCTGTTGACATTCTTTTTTCGGATTATGAACACCATTTCTCAATTTAGGACAACGCTATTCAGTGCAATTCTGTTTCGTTTCTGATTTCCGCAAAGTTAGAATATTTTCTAAACAATTTGGGCTTATGATTGCTCAACTTTTGGGAATCGCTTTGCAAAAAGGCTTAAACGGCAACACAATCGAAAACTTAACATAAAACCGGCCTCTACATAGCAAGATTTTAGTATATTTGTATTGTACAAATAATTATCTAATATAGAAATAATTTATTGAAATAGAGTAAAATCAACATGTAATCGAATAAAATAACGAAATATATAACATATTAACAATCTGAGCCTTACGCCCTAACATTCATGACTGACAAAAACGAAATCATATTATATCAACCCAACGAAGCAATAAAACTTGAAGTTCGCCTCGACGAAGAGACCGTGTGGCTTACGCAGGCACAGATGGCTGAATTGTTTGAGACGACTTCGCAGAATGTAACTATGCACATTCGCAATGTGTACAAGGAGGGCGAATTGTATATGGAGTCAACATGTAAGGATTTCTTACAAGTTCGGTTTGAAGGCAGCAGGCAAGTTAAGCGAATACAAAAGTTCTACAATCTTGATGTAATCATATCTGTCGGCTATCGAGTGAAATCGCAGCGTGGTGTGCAGTTCCGCCAATGGGCAAACCGCATTTTGAAAGAATATTTGCTGAAAGGATATGCTATCAACCAGCGCATCGAAAGATTAGAACATCGCGTTGCGGAAACCGAAAACAAAATCGACTTCTTCGTGCGCACGTCTTTGCCACCTGTAGAAGGCATATTCTACGATGGGCAAATGTTTGAGCCATTCGCATTTGTCAACAAACTTATCCGTTCGGCAACAAAACGCATTGTTCTGATAGACAATTATGTTGACGAGTCGGTACTTTTGCGGTTGGCAGAACGAGCAAACGGCGTTTCGGCTACCGTTTACACACAACAGACATCACCATCGTTTCGTGTTGCCATCGAGCGCCACAACACTGAATATTCACCCGTTGTAGTGCATAGCTTTTCAAAGGCACACGACCGTTTTCTTCTTATTGACGATGATGTTTACCATATCGGGGCGTCTATCAAGGATTTAGGAAAACGATGGTTCGCTTTCTGCAAAATGCAGATTGATGCTGATGAAATATTACAAAAACTAAATAACGAAAGAATTATTGAATGAGATAACGAAATATATAACATATTAACAACCTGAGCTTTACGCTCTTATTAGCTTATGACGAAATACAATGACGAAATATTAGCAGCCATCTCTGACAGCGATTACAAATCGTTGTTAGGTGAACTGCGCAAAAGCATAAGCGGTGCACGCATTTCGGCAGCACGCCGCATCAACGAATCCGTAATGCAGATGTATTGGAGCATAGGCAAATCCATTTCGGAACGCAAAATGGCCGAAGGATATGGCGCACAAGTAATAAATCGTTTGTCGGTTGACCTAAAAAGCGAGTTTCCAAACATGGGTTTTTCTGCGCGTAACTTGTGGGATATGAAGCGATTTTACGAGCGATTTTCTAATGCAGACGAAAAACTGCGACAACTTGTCGCAGTTTTGCCGTGGGGACATAATCTGCTGTTGATGAATAAGTTATCGTCAAACGACGAAATGCTTTATTATGCAGAAGAAGCCGTAAAATTGGGTTGGAGCCGCAACGTGCTGCTCAACTATATCAAAGCCGACGCTTATAACAATTCCAAAAATCTTCCCAAACAACACAACTTTGACAAAGTGCTACCCGAACATTTGCAAGAGCAGGCTGGTGAGATATTGAAAAGCCGCTATAATCTTGCTTTCTTGGAGGTCAGCAAGCCGATAAAAGAGCTTGAACTTGAGAAGATGCTCATAGAAAAAATCAGATATTTCATCTTGGAATTGGGGCAAGGTTTTTCGTTTATTGGCAATCAGTACCGGCTGACACTCAACGATAAAGAGTATTTTGTTGATATGTTGTTTTTCAACCGCTGTACAAAATCGCTTGTTGCAATCGAACTCAAGATTGGCGATTTCGAGCCTGAATACATCAGTAAGATGGCATTTTACCTTTCGCTTTTGGACAAGCAGGCAAAAATGGAAGACGAGAACCCTTCAATAGGTATTATCTTGTGTGCCAACAAAGATAAAGATGAGGTAGAAATTGCGTTGCAGACTGCCACTGCCCCTATCGGCGTGGCTGACTACAATTTCAATTTCCCCGACAAAAAGATAAAGCAATTAATTTTGGAAGAACTTAAGAAACAGAAATAACGAAACATTAACCTATTACAAACCAAGCCTTTACCGATGGGTACAAATATTACACATATAACTGAGGATTCTTTTTTGATTGACATCAAAAAAATCAT
>CALBPW010000431.1 GCA_937899145.1 uncultured Bacteroidota bacterium | reverse complement strand
CCACGGGCACAAAGTTCTGGTCCACTGCCATCCGCATCAGCGTCTTGGCGTCGGTGTGGATGGGTACCGCCTGATAATCCTTCCGGCGGGGCACCTCCATCACGGGATGACTCTCCGCGTCCTTCACATTCATCATATAGTCGTTCTTGATGGCCCAGAGAAGATCCCCTTCGGTGATGGTGCCAACGTATTCTCCGTTCCGGCGGAGAATGGGGATGGAGGCATATCGGTTGGCCTCCATGCGCTCCAGCGCCTGCCGGATGGTAAAGTCCTCAAAGATGTAGGTCTATAGTCTTTGTAACTATTTTCGATGTATTTCCCTTTTATGCGCTTGTCGAAAGCCTCAGTGCGCTCAGGAATGCGGACTGTGTTCAAATCGACCGGGCTAATAACAAACCGAAGATAATCATTGGCCTTCCACGAGTAAGTGGTTAAAAATGAGGTTATTTTTCGGGTGTAATCGGGGCGATGCTGATAGTTGTAAGCGATGGTTAATGATGTGCGCGGGTCGATTTTGCGATACCATTTTGAGGTACGGAATGGTAAGATAAACGATGGAGTTTCGAGCGATGATTCGACGCCAAACTCAATGATATTAAAGGCTTCGGTAGTTTCTGTTTTGGTTTGACGCTGTAACGAACCTGAAAATTTTATGTTAAAAATTTCGGCACCATGAAACAAATTTTTATGCTGATAGTTAAGATTGCCACCCACGCCAAAATTGCCATCAGTATTAGTTGCTTCAACGTTTGCCGAATAATTTTGATACGTTGATGGTGTAAGTTGGATTTGGCAATCGAGTAACGAATCGTTGCCTGCAACGTGCTTAAATAAAATATTGTTCTGCCTAAAAATACGCAACGAGCTAATATGCCGGTTTGTTTGATCGACTTTCGACGCGTCGTAAAGTTGCTCTGGCTCTATCATATTGACTTTAAGGATTGTACGTGGTGTTATTTTTCTTTTCTTTGAAAATAAGAACACGTATGGATCACGATATAGAGTGTCAAGATTTTGAGTGTAAATTTTAGGGTTGCGTAACGCTACTTGAGGATTGTAATCAGGATAAAAAGTTACGCTATTTATCCAAAACTGACGAGCGTTGATTTTTTGCAGTTCGCCATCAGCATTTTGCGTAACAGCACGTTCAACAATCACTTCAACATCGGCTTTAAAATCGGCTGTATCAACACTGTATCTTATCAAATCGGAATTAAACTGATAATAACCGTTGTTGCGAATTTGCGCGGTTATGCGGTCGCGCTCTTTTTGCAAAGCCTCAAGCGTGAAAAACTCGCCTCGCCTAAGAAGTGTTGATGCGGTATCTGCCATAACCAACGGGAACAAAACTGTATCGCGAACCGAAAAATATACATTATTGATACGTGTTGGCGTGCCCAAAACCACGTTGTAAAAAACGTAAGCCTTTTTGTCCTTTTTTTTGACGTTGTAAGTTATTCGCGAATTATAGTAGGCGTGATTTTTAAGAATAATGTCGAATTGTTTTGTGGTTCGAATGGTCAGGGTTGAATCGTAAATAATTGGCTCCTCGCCCACTACACGCGCAATCCAACTTTTCCATGCTCGCTCGTGTCCTCGATTGGCAAAATTATATGTTGCCAAAAAAAACGGATATACAAAAAAGATATTCCGGTTCGATTTTTGTCGGTAATAAGCCGTTAAATTACTCTTATCGAAGTCGTTATTATCAATTTCGGTTTCGTTTCGGCGTAAAAGACACTCATCGTCGGGAACCATACGGGTGATGTTACAACTGTGCAACAGTAAAATCGCCGACACCGAAAGCAAAAATATTATGTTAACCCTTCGCACGAGACCCATCAATTATCAATTGCGCAAAGATAAAACAAGATGTTTTGGTTTGATTATTTTTGCACAAAACATTGATTATGCTCACAAACAACAAAATTAAACTCCTCAAATCGCTCGACCAAAAAAAAGTACGCCGCGAGCTGGGTCTTTTTTTAGTTGAAGGCGAAAAAATGGTGAAGGAACTATTGGAAAGCCGATTTGAAATAGAAGAGATTTTTGCACTGCAGCAATACATTGACGAGTTGGATTATAAAGGCGATGTTGAAATAACCGCTGTAAATCAGAAAGATTTAGAACGAATCAGTATGCTAAAGACACCAAACAAAGTGGTTGCCATAGCAAAAATTCCGCAAATCGATGACGCAGCAAAAATAAACAATGGGCTTAGCATCGCCTTAGAAAATGTGCAAGACCCTGGAAACCTTGGAACTATTGTGCGGACAGCGGCTTGGTTTGGCATTAAAAATGTGTATTGCTCGCCGGAAACTGTGGATATATATAATCCGAAAGTGATACAATCGACCATGGGAGCCATTTTTAAAGTGAATGTGCAATATTGCGATTTGGCGCTTTTGGCTGAAAAAGCTAAAAAATTTGGCGTTACCCTTTATGGCACTCGGCTTGATGGCGAAAGCATCTACAACACTGATTTAAAGAAAGATGCCATAATATTTATGGGTAACGAGTCGAAAGGAATGACTACAAAATTGAGCCAGATGATGAGCGAAAACCTGAAAATCCCGTCGTATGCCAATGCGGATAATGATATGGAATCGCTCAACGTATCAATAGCAACGGCTATTGTATGCGCTGAATTTAGAAGAAGGAACTAATAGTTGTGAATAGCTTTCAAATTTGTAATTTTTGGCGCGAAAAACAGGGGAGTCGTATGCCACGGCTTCCGTCGCCGAGTTGTGAATTGCTTTCAAATTTGTAATTTTTGGCGCGAAAAACAGGTCGATGCGCTCAATGCTGATAACCTTCGCTGTTGTGAATTGCTTTCAAATTTGTAATTTTTGGCGCGAAAAACAGGAGAATACGAATTTCTCCTTAATTCACAATAATTTAGAACCTGTTTTAGAATCAGAAAAACCACCTCTGCAGAGGTGGTTTTTCTGACTTTTTATTCCACTTTTTTTTTAAAATAGTTCTAATTGTTGAACAGGTTGGGCGGTTGCTATTGGTTTCTTTCCCGAATAAATCTCCATATCGCCAAACTGCTTGTCGGTGATGCGCAATATCCCTATCTGTCCATACTCGGGCATAATGCTCTTCACCCGCTTTATGTGGACATCGGCATTCTCCGCGCTCGGACAGTGGCGCAGATAAATCGAGAACTGAAACATTGTGAAACCATCTGCCATCAATTTTTTACGGAAATCGGCATACGCCTTTTTCTCCTTTTTAGTCTCGGTAGGCAAATCGAACAAAACCAAAATCCACATAATCCGATACTCGCTTAATCGTTCCATCAAACTTCAATTACAGGATAGACAATCTTGCGGGCATCGCCGCTGAAACATTTGTAGAGCGATGCCGTTGTTTGCGCCACGGCGGTCATCAGCGGACTGCGCTGACCACCAATCACAACGTCGAGAACGGGAATAATGAGCAACTCACGCTTGAGGTCGGTTGTGAGTTCATCGGGATAGCCGAATTTGGCGGTAATATTTGTCACCAACAAGTCGATATATGGGCGGTAAGGCTCCATAATGTCGTCGGCAAGGCAGTAGGCGTTGTACTTGTTGTGGTGATGGATTCCCAATGTGGGCAGGAGTCCGCTCGCCACAAGGCTCCGCGCCACCACTGCCCGCAGAATGGCATAGCCGTAGTTGAGCAGATTGTTGGGTGCTACGCCGTCGCGGTCGCGTGTAAAATCGGCAACATCGGGGAACATATTCTTCCAGTAATAGGCGGCAGCTCGGCCTTCAAGGTTGTCGGCATCGCCACTGCGAACATCGTTCTCCCACGCAAGCATATTTTTGACAACCGCGCCGCGTGTCTGCTTCAGCACAGCCGCCTGATTGTGGATTTTGCACTGCACGGTTTGCTGCCACAACTGCTTTTTGAGCGGCAGCGATGCGTCAATCTGCTCACGGAAACGCTCGCTTTGGGTAGTGTTGCCACAAAGCGGAAGCATCAGCCCGACAGGCATGTGCGAAGCGTCGCAAGTGATTATTGCGCAGTTGTTTTCAAGCATCGCCTCAATAGCGCCCTGCGTTATGGTTATCTGGCGGTTGTCGAGAACAACCACACCAATATCCTCAATGGGAACAGTTCTTACCGTCGATTCTTTGAACGTTTCGGGCAGGTCGGCCTTCTCAACCTCTGGCATTTTAATCACCAACTGCTTGTTTGTGAGCGACAAATAGGCAGGATTGCCGAAACACAAAGTTCTCTTAATCATAGCGTTATTCTATTTTGGGGTTCCGGATTTCGAGCATACGCTCATAGTTCACACCAATATGAGTTGTACCCCGAATTGGGTACAACTCATATTGCTTCAAGTCGCGGTCTTTCATCTTGCTCCAATATTGACGAAGATTGGGCGAAACAATCCAAGCAGAGCGGATTTTCTTGTCTTGAAAAAGTTTGATGTTGCTCATAGATTGTTTCTAAATAAAACACCATTACTTGTTAGTTGAAAGTCCACATTTTCAACCAAATACTTCAATGTATTTATCCTGCAACGGATTTTTTCTGGCATATTATTGAAATCCTTTATAGACTCACCTTTGCCTAAATCCTTATCTGCCTGCGCATTTATATGTTTTACCAATTTGATTACTGATGGATTTTCAAATCCTCTAACCACATACAAACGTCGAGATAACACATCTTTGTCCATTTCCATTAATTCATCTGGCGAATTCTTGTAAATCAAAATCATATCGCCAGCAGATATTTTTTGCGTCAATTGTAATGTTGCACCCTTTTTATTCAAAAGTGTCACAGGTATGTCTTCTATGCCCGCATTCCTGTTTTTACTAACATCAAATAAACTCCAAATGCGATATTCCCTTTCTGCCTTTTCGACATTTTCATATTTACACATTACATATAAATCTCCCATTTCTGCATAATAATACCGCTTATACTCCTTATCTGATAAATATGTCTGTTTCTTAATCACAAGTGGATTTTTAATCGAAGTGAAGCATCTGATATGACGAATCCTATTTACTCTACATTCATCAGAATAATCAATTTCACCATTCTTGTTTTTCTTATACATATAAATTCCACTTGTACAGGCATCTTTAAAAGATACATTCTCAGCAAATTGTCCCTTAATAATTGTAAACAAATCTTTGTCAACTATCGAATTTTCCAACTCATTCCAGTCTTTAAAACCTGAATCCTGTTGTTTTTTTCTATATTTCAATTCTTTGCGAACAACAAAATACTTTTCCTCACTGCTTATTATCGAGTGCGTATCATCTCTTAAAATCTTGCCATTTTCGTCTTTTTTAGCCTGTGTTATAGCGCCATAGTAAGTTTCTCCGTGAAGTTGCCCTCGAATACAATCACCAGTAATCCATTCTTTAGCTTGGGGTATCTTATTGCCAAATTTGTCTAACTTGAAAGAACCATCTTCATTAATTTCATATATTACATTGCCATTTTCATCTCGTTTGGGCACAATTCTTCCTCTAACGCGTTTACGTTTATGTGAAGGCGTAAGTGTCTGGTCTTTCGAGATATGATTAATTAAAATGTTGCTTTCTATAAAATGTGCGACTTCTGATATGTTGCCACCTAATCCACAACTGACAATCTCTTTTCTCAAATCACTTTCTAACGAAGACGTATTTTCACCAAACCTCTTTTTCTCCTCTATTTTGTAGAACAATTCGAGCATTTTATCCCTTTTTGCCGCTACAGGAACCAACGTCAGCATTGTGGCGTCAATAGCATGGTGTGAATGTTTATCGCGCGACTTCTTTTCGTCGATACTTTGAATACCAAGCATCTTCCTAAAATTAGCCGTCACACTACCCTTTTGAACTTCAACCTTACTGAATACAGTTTTCAGATAGTGATAAGCGTACTTTGTAATTATGCGAGTATCAACCAACTGGCTATTTCTGAAGCCTGATGTGACTTCAGTCATTGTAAAACGGTCAACTTTGTTTTGCCAATAATCAAGTTCCATTTGCCACAAATGACGCTGGCGAATACATTGGTCTTTTCTATCCTTATCTTGTGCGCGTCTCGATTGTGCTTTCCAAAACTCCACATTATCTTTCAAATGTTCAACTTTCTCGATCCAAGGTTGCAGACGTTGTTTAATCTCATCGTAATTGGCCAATTGTGTTGGCATCTGATTCTTTTTAATTGTTCGGTTAAAATGAGCATCGCAAATGGTCAGGTTAGCCAACGAATCATCAAACGATATGCTTCGGGGAATGGTGTGTTCAATATCAAAGGCATTACTCGAGAAAAGATTTTTTATGTTTATCATTTTGCCTGTATACAAACAACGACAACCTTGTTCAAGCCATAATCTGTATTTGGTAATGTCCTTCTTGTAATAAGCCTCAGTTTTGTCTTCTTTAGTTTTTTTGGCACTTATAAATACTGTTTCCAAATCGGGAATGTCGTGCTGGTCACACAATAAACGAACCTCATCTATATCATCATCCTTAATATCTCGAGTAGGATGATATTCCCTAATTATCTTCTCGTACTCCTTATTTTCTGCCTCGCGCTGCCTTTGATACTCTTCTATCGCCCAACGCATATTGGCATCGTTGAGTTCTCTGGCGGTTTCAACAACAATTCGCGTGTTTTCATCTATCAGAGCATTCCCATTTTCGTCAGTTGCCTTGAGCAAACTATTCATTTGTTTGCGCAAAGTATGCAACACTCTCATTGCCATTGGATTCTTAAGAGCACCAATAACAGGACTACCTAATAGTTTTATATTCCGTCCATCTTCTATTTGTTGGTCTTTTGCGTGCGGATATATTTCTACCATTGACGGGTGATAGATTTTTTTCAAGTCCTTCTCCTTTATATAGTCATATTTAGAGTTCAAATAACCGGCCAAAGCATCAGAAATCTTAGGCAGTATATAATACTCACGCTTTTGTGAAGAGAAGAAATCCTGATATAAAACCGCTACTTGTGCCACAATGGATTCTTGTTCTTCTACCGATTTCTTAGCCCACATTTTTTCTCCAATATTACCAATAACTGCTTTTCTAATGTCATCATAATCGCTTTGGTCAAGTTTGTATTCTTGGTTTTTATATGCAAATTGCTCACTGATATCCAATGATTTATAATCTGCTATCAAAGAATTTGCAATGTTATATAATTGTTTTATATGGCGATTTTCTTCAATAAGGGCATCAAGTTGTTCAATTATGTTTTCTTCCTCTTGCGCCCACCTATCACCAAATATATCTGGTAACTTTGCTAAAAGAACCGCATCAGAATAGATAAGACCTTTCTCTAAAAAGCAATTTATGTTTCTAATTGCTTTTAAACTCAGCAAGCCATACCCCTGCTGAATTGCTCCATATATTCTAACAAGTTGCCTTGTTTGTTCATTATCGAATTCCAACTTTTTCTGAGCGAATTCCTCAATAAAATCAGGTTCATCGAATGAAAAACATATATGCCATAAATCAAGCGCTGAGTACGTGATATTTTTTACTTCGCCTGTTCTTCTATTTGTTTTTGTCTCGTTTGATTCAATCTTCCACGATTCCCAATCATCGCCAAGAAGTTTTTTTAATCTCGCAGAAACTGGACATCCTGCTATATTAGTGTTGTCTTTGTAGTTTATAGTTCTGTCTTTATATGACAATTGCTTATGGATTTCTTTTTCAATCCAAGTTCGTATATCTTCAAATTTGAAACTTGACCTTGTCAATAAAAAACGTTCATTATAAAGCCGATTTTTCTGTTTCGTAGTCAATGTTTCCTTCAAGCCTTCACCGAATCGGATATTATTTATCAAGCATAAAGCCCTAAATTTCTCAAATTCTGGGTGACTAATCGGACAACGTGGTTTATCGGATTCCAGCGTACAGTTACCCACCAAGCCTTTCTGCGAGCGAAGTGGCCGCTTGTAGAATATGGTTCCTTCTCCTTTTTTCTCACTGACAAGACGTTTGTAAAAAATGCTATCGCTGTCTAACCCTTTTTGAAACTCAAAAATCTGTTTGATTTCTTCTTTATATTGAGAACGTACAGCCTGATATTCACTATTACGAACACGAACCCCGTTTTTCTCAAGATGATAAAAAGCACATCCCACAGTCGGCAGGTTGCTCAATTCCATGTATTCAGATAACTTGCTCGATTTCTTCTCCTCAGATTTTTTTAATGCGGCGGAAATGTCGGTTTCTAAAACGTCTTCCGATTCGTTCTTTTCTTGCTCCTTTATCGTTTCTCCTTTGCTGCTCTTGAAACCACGCCGCTGCGCAATGTGATATAAAGCTCTTCCAAGTTTATAACGGTCGGTCTCTTTTGAAAAATCAAATTGCCTTTCCATTAGTTCCGCTCTTAATTGGAACGGGCTTGTATAGTCGGCAATACCATCGCCATTAAAATCCAAACGAACCCATTGTTCAAATTCAACTGCGTCAACAGGATATTGTCGTTTCAATCCTTTTCCTTTATCATACTTACTCCACTTTTCAAGGTCCTCAATGCTTAAAGGGCAGTAACCATTCTCAATTAACAATTTCAGCGTTTGCCAAATACGATACTTACGAGATTGATACAATCGTCTAATTGAACGTTTTTTCGTTCTTTCTGCCGCGTATGAAAACTCTCCGCTTTTACTATTTCCGACACCAGACTTGAAAATAATAGAACTGAAATAATCCAATTGGTCTATTATGCTTTCCCCATTTTCACTGTTTCTAATTGAAATACCTATCGAATTTGTCCCTAAATCAAGACCTACAACTTTTTTCATAAATTTTTGTTTTTAATCATTTGGTAAAATTACAAAATAGTGCTACATTTGGGAACAATTTTGAAAGACTTTTCACAATAAGGCTATAAGCCGAAGATTTTCTCTGCTCTGCGTACTCCGTGGGGCATTTTTTATGAATATAGGATTATTCCGTTGTGAAAACATTAAGGATCGGCTCCTTCGGGAGTCGCCTTTCTTTATTTGTGTCTTGATAAATCGCACCACGCAATTTGTCGGTACGCAAGTTCTAAAAGGGGATTTTAAACCGATGGCGTAATTCTCAC
This sequence comes from uncultured Bacteroidota bacterium, assembly GCA_937899145.1. Lineage (GTDB taxonomy): Bacteria > Bacteroidota > Bacteroidia > Bacteroidales > SZUA-534 > RUG13583. The sequence continues at coordinate 1,111 of CALBPW010000431.1, read as the reverse complement.
CTTAACCACCACTTTTTTTACAACCGATGGTTTTCCGTCATTTAAACAAGGCAGGTGCAAATCTTCGGGATAGAAAATCACAAATTGCCCGGCCTCTAATTTAATTGATTCATAATCACCTTCATAGAAGGCAATGTCATGTTCGTTTGAATAAGGAATAGATTCTTTTTGGTTGTCTTTTTTTGCCCAACCAATAATCTCTGAACCTTTTACAATATACTGAATATCAATATACTCCAGATGTCCCTCAAGCATTCCTTCGCTTTTGGTAACATACTCGCTAATTGAGGCGTACATATCGTTGCCGTCAATTGGGTATTTTCCATCGTCGTATTGCGAGAAATCTACCGACTCCAAATACTTGAATGCCTCAGCAAACAAAGGATGTAGCGAGTGATACTGCGCGTGCTCAGAAAGATTTCCTTTAATCATATTCTGTATTTTTTGCGAATGCAAATGTAATCTGAATTTGATATGGAAACACATTTTTTTGCTTTCAGCAAACATTATTTTTAATGAAAAAAGTCGCTTTTTCAGCACATCGCTGTCCGTCAAGAGCCGACGACACTATTCCTCCAGCATAGCCGGCTCCCTCGCCACAAGGGAAAAGCCCTTCAATTTGCACATGCTGAAATGTTTCAGTATTGCGAGGTATGCGTAACGGTGAACTTGTGCGACTTTCAACTCCAATAAGCAACGCATCATTCGTGAAAAATCCGTGCATTTTCTTCCCGAATTGCTGTAAACCATCTTGTAAGCGAGTACGGATAAATGTTGGCATCCATTGGTGCATTGGCGATGACGCCACGCCCGGACGGAACGATGTGTCGGGCAAACTTTGTGATACACGGTTCTCGACAAAATCGACAACTCGCTGAGCCGGCGCAATTTGTCCTTGTCCCCCATTGGCAAACGATAGTTGCTCATACGCCATCTGATAATTCAATCCATTTAAACCAAATGCTTTCATTATTCAACAAGGAAGAGCTGCTGAAGCTGTTCTTATGGAAATAGTCAAAAAAGTATTAAACCAAAGATACCCAGGAAAAAAATTCACCATTCCATCAAATGGTCATTTCGATACAACCGAAGGAAATATTAAACAAATGGG
>CALBPW010000430.1 GCA_937899145.1 uncultured Bacteroidota bacterium | reverse complement strand
CGTTCACTTGCACCGACACCATTTCAGGCTGTTGCACACCATTTTGTGCTATAAGTTGTTCAACATTAAGCGGAAGCGCAACTTCTTGTGCCTCGCCATTCACATAAATTTTTGCCATAACTAATTCATTTAAATTTCTGTGCAATTTTAGTGCGGAAACAAACCGCAGGCAATAACCGCACAATGGTAAACGGCATACCTAACATTTGGTATTTTATTCAACTTCCGAAAATTCATTTTAAACAAACTGTTGATTATTTTAAAATGTTCATTTTCCCGGGTTGCAGAGCTTTTTTTATAACTTGCGAAGGTTGAATTGTTTTAAAACCTTTTTTATGGAAAATATTTTGAAGACGGCACGCAGTTTAATTCATCAAATGGACGGTTTTGTTGATGTGGTGGAGAATGGGCTGATGCTTTTTCGCGAGGCTGTTAGCGACTATACCGACGGCAGGTTTGGTGAGTTTGAGCATCGGCTAAAAATGATTGAGGCGAAGGAGTCGGAGGCTGACCATTTGCAACGCGGTATCGAAAATGATTTTTTGGTGCACTCAATGCTTCCACAAGTGGCAAGCGATGTGCTGCATCTGCTCGACAAAACCGATGATTTGATTGACCAGTCGAAATACGTATTGCAACAGTTTGACGTTGAGCAACCGCAAATTCCATCGGCAATAAAAACCGACCTTAAACGGCTGAATGATGTTTCAAATTCAGCTTCGATGGAGGCTATTGCGGCTGTGCGAGTGTTTTTCCGTTCGCCGGCCGATGCCAAAGACCATATCAACAAGATATATTTTTACGAGCGTGAGTCGGATAGTGCGGCAAATGCCTTGCGACGCGTAATTTTTCAGCAGCTTGCTGGCATTGATTTGGCGCGAAAGGAGCAGTTGCGCTATTTTACGCGCCACATTGAGCAGATGAGTGACGCTGCTGAAGATGTGGCTGACATTCTGTCGCTTTTGTCAATTAAAGTTATGCTCTGATGCTATTATTTTTCTTATCGAGCGGGCTGTTTTTGGGTTGGAGCCTTGGAGCCAATGACGCTGCTAATATTTTTGGCTCGGCAGTTGGCTCGCGTATGGTTAAATTTCGCACTGCCGCTATTGTAGCAAGCGTCTTTGTTATTTTGGGTGCTACTTTTCAGGGCGAGGGCGGTGCCGACACGTTAAGTCGGTTGGGGGCTGTTGATGAACTTGCAGGAGCTTTTACTGTTGCTTTGGCATCGGCCTTGGCGGTTTTTTCGATGATACGTATGCACCTAATTGTATCAACATCGCAAGCCATTGTAGGCGCAATTATAGGCTGGAACTTGTATGCGGGGCGGGCTACCGACATGGGGCAACTTGGGCGCATTGCAGCATCGTGGGGTGTAGGAATGGTGCTTGGTGCTGTGTTTGCCATTTTGCTTTATTATTTGGTGCGATGGTTTTTTGATAAATTGAAACTTCATCTTATTTGGAGACATGCTGTTCTTAAAATATTGCTGATAGCCATCGGAGCGTTTGGCGCATACAGTTTGGGCGCTAACAATATTGTTAATGTGATGGGGGTTTTTGTCAATTCTGTCGATATTAAACCTATAAATATAGGTATATGCACTCTTAATGGTACGCAACAACTGTTTTTTATTGGTGCAGTTGCAATATCGGCAGGCATCTTCACTTATTCAAAAAACACTATGAGAACAGTAGGCAGCGACCTTATGCCGCTATCGGCCGAGACGGCTATGGTGGTTGTTTTGGCGCATAGTTTGGTGCTTTTCATCTTTTCATCGAGGTTTATTTCTGACGCTATCGCATTGCTTGGTTTGGGGCATATTCCGCAAGTGCCAATATCGAGCACACAAGTGGTTATTGGCGCAATTGTGGGTATCGGGTTGCTAAAAGGCGGACGAAATATCAAGTATAAAGTACTTATAAATATAATGTTGGGCTGGATTGCAACACCCATAATGGCTGGCGTAATTGCTTATATGTTACTGTTTATTGTCAGCAATACATTTCAATTGCCAGTTTGTCAATAGACAACAGGTGTTGTTGGAAATCCTAATTCCGATAACCTTCGTGACTAATTTCTAAATATTAAACGTTTTGTTCAACATTTTTCATCGTCAGGTTGATGCGTCCGCGCAGATAATCAACACCGGTAACTTTTACCATTACGTGTTGATGCAGTGATACCACGCTGTTTGGGTTGCTTACGCGCTTGTCCGTAAGTTGCGATATGTGTACAAGACCATCTTGGTGTACGCCAATATCGACAAATGCGCCAAAATTGGTGATGTTAGTTATGATGCCGGGTAGCAGCATATCTTCTTCCAAATCGTCGATGGTGTGAACGTTCTCAGCAAACGAAAATTCCTTAATAGTAGAGCGCGGGTCGCGGCCTGGTTTCTCAAGTTCGGCTTTAATATCAAGCAGTGTTGGCATGCCAACTGTGGCTGTGGCATAATGTTTTAGGTCGATTTTGTTTCGCAAATCGGCATTAGTGATTAAGTCGGAAACTTTGCAATTCAGGTCGGCAGCCATTTTATCGACAATGGCGTAACTTTCGGGGTGAACGGCACTATTGTCGAGCGGATTTTTGGCATCGGGTATGCGTAAAAAAGCCGCACATTGCTCAAAGGCTTTATCGCCAAGGCGGGGAACTTTTTTCAGTTGCTGCCGCGATGCGAATGCTCCATTTTCAGTACGATAATCAACAATGTTTTGAGCCAATTTTTCGCCAAGTCCGCTAACGTAAGCGAGCAGATGTTTGCTGGCTGTGTTCAGATTTACACCAACCTGATTCACACAGCTTTCAACAACAAAATCGAGGCTCTCTTTAAGTGCCGATTGGTCAACATCGTGTTGATACTGGCCGACACCAATCGATTTCGGGTCGATTTTCACAAGTTCGGCAAGCGGGTCCATCAGTCGCCTGCCAATAGATATTGCGCCGCGCACGGTTACATCGTAATTGGGAAATTCCTCGCGGGCGGCTGCTGATGCGCTATAAACCGATGCTCCATTTTCGCTAACTACGAAAATCTGAATAGGCTTTTCAAATTTTATTGAGCGGACAAAAGCCTCAGTCTCGCGGCTTGCCGTGCCGTTGCCGATAGCTATCGCCTCGCACCTATATTTATTTGCAAGTTTCAAAATGGTTTCTTGCGACTCGTGCCATTCGTTTTGGGGCGGGTGAGGGTAAATGGCTTGATTATGAAGCAGATTGCCAGTTTCGTCGAGACAAACAACTTTGCAGCCAGTGCGGAAGCCCGGGTCGAGAGCCAAAATGCGTTTTTGTCCGAGCGGCGCTGCAAGCAGCAATTGGCGCAGATTGACTGAGAATACGTCAATAGCTTCTTTATCGGCTTTCTCTTTTGCCAACTTCTTAAATTCGTTTTCGATAGATGGTTGTATCAATCGTTTGTAACTATCGTCGATGGCCAAGCCAACTTGCTTGGCGGCTGAGTTGTCGGCTTTTAGAAAATGGCGGTGCAGCATATCGGTTACATCATCGTTTTTTGGTTCGATGTTGATGCGCAAATACCCTTCGGCCTCGCCACGGCGCATGGCTAACATACGGTGTGATGGGCATTTGCGTAGTGGCTCTGAAAAATCGTAGTAGTCCTCGTATTTTATGGCGTCAGATTCTTTTCCTTTTATAACGTGTGAAACTATTATTGCGCTATGATTGTAACAGTTACGTACGCGTTGGCGTGCAATGGCATTTTCGCTAACCCATTCGGCAACAATATCGCGTGCGCCAGCCAAAGCCGCATCAGTACTATCAATGTCGCCTTTTATAAATTTGGCGGCCTCAGCTTCGGCATCGCCTTGGTGCTGTTTCATCAGCCAACTTGCCAACGGCTCTAAGCCTTGCTCTTTTGCAATAGTCGCACGGGTGCGCTTTTTGGGTTTATATGGTAGATAGATGTCTTCAAGCTCAGTGCTGTCAAGAGTGTTATCTATCTGATTTTTAAGTTCGTCGGTTAGTTTGTTCTGAGCGCTGATGGTTTCTATGATTGTTTGTTTCCGATGGTCGAGTTCTTGAAATTTCTTGTATCTATTTTCAATGTCGAAGATGGCAACCTCATCGAGTCCTCCAGTTGCCTCTTTACGATAGCGACTTATGAATGGCACAGTTGCGCCACCATCAAGCAGTTCGGCAACAGCTTCAACTTGGTTTAGTTTAATGCCCAACGCATTGGCAATAGCTTGCAGGTATTTTAGCATAATGTTGATTTTTAATCTGTTATAAGCGATAAACAATTTTATTAGAATTTATCGGCAGACGCAAATATAGTAAAAGAGTTAAGCAATTAGTATTGGTGTATTGGAGATTATGGCAGTGGCATTTTTTATCGTTCATTTTTCCGCTTTAACCTTACATAACTCCGTTTAATCACTTTTTATTGTTAGAATATCAAAGCAAAAAAACGTTGATTTAAATAAAATTTACTTTTATGCGCTTGATATACCCAAATGGGAGCGTCAAGAGAAAATGAATAGCAACTTTAATAATATAAAGTTATGAAGAGACACATTTTTACCGTATCGATTTTATTAGTTGCAGCGCAACTATTCGGTCAAGAGTCGAGATTCTGGGTAGGAGGCGACGGCAGTTTTACCGACGAGAGCCACTGGGCAACCGTATCGGGCGGAGAGCCGGGAGCGACAGTGCCAGAATCGGGTACAAACGTAGTGTTTGACGAAAATTCGTTTAGCAGTGTACGCAGTGTTGTCTTGGTTGACGAGGCTGTATCTGTTGGCAATTTAACTGCCACAAATGCCAATTTTGCCTTTTCGGGTAATGGCAATTTAAATGTTGGTGGCTCAGTAAATGTTGATGGTAATGCCGACTTTGGCAAGTTGCGCGGAGCGCTCGTATTTTCGGCGTCGGGTAGCAACACAATCAATCTGCAATCAGCAGTTGTGGGTGATGTTGTTATTGATGGTGGAAATTGGACGTTAACATCTGATTTTGAAACCGAGGGTAATATCACCCTAAAATCAGGTTCGCTCAATACCAATGGACACAACGTAACATGTGCAGTATTCAGTGCTACTGAAAATGCCAATGCACTCAACATTGCAAATTCGACTATTGTATGCGATAGATTCCTTACTAATTCAGCTGAAAACTTGACCGTAAAGGCTGATGGGTCAGAGATAGTTTTAAATGGAAGTATATTTACTGATTATCTGATAGCTAAAGGACAACATTATAATATAGTACGTACAAAATCGGCTGCAAAATTTGCTTATGATATTGATGTTGATACAAAAAGCACATCTTGTCCGACAAATGCTGTTGAAAACACTTATGT
>CALBPW010000429.1 GCA_937899145.1 uncultured Bacteroidota bacterium | reverse complement strand
GGTAGCCACATCGTGATGTCGTGCAAGCAGTTGCGTGGCGACATCAACTACGCATGGCCATCAGCTGAAATTGCAGTTATGGGAGCAAAAGGTGCGGTTGAAATTTTGGAAGGACGAAACCTAAGCAAAATTGAAAATGCCGAAGAAAAAGCCGCTTACGCGCAAAAGGCTGAAGATGAATATGTTGAGAAATTCTCAAATCCATACGTTGCAGCCGAAATGGGATACCTTGATGATGTCATCGAACCAAGAAATACCCGTTTCCGCGTAATTCGCGCATTGCAAGTTTTGGCAACTAAAAAAGAATCAATTCCGGCAAAAAAACACTCAAACATTCCTTTGTAAATGAAGAAGTTAAAATTCACAATACTCGCAATAGCGTTATTTGCTGGCGGAAGTGCATTGGCACAAAACGCCTCCGACTTGCGCATCAACGAGGTGATGGTAACCAACGATTCGTCGATTGTTGACGACTATGGCAACCACGTGGGCTGGATTGAGCTTTTCAACACATCATACAACACGGTAAACCTTGCAGGACTCTTTGTTACCGACGACCTTAGCAACCCAACCAAAAGTATGATTGCCAAAAGTGCGGCAGCCTCAATTCCACCACGCAGCCATTTTATATTGTATGCCACTGGCGACAAATCAGTAGGCGTGCATCATCTTACTTTCAATTTGAAAAACAGTACGGTGATAGCCCTATTTGACGCTAACGGGCGCACATTGATTGATAGCGTATCAATTCCAAAAATGGAAGCAAACGTTTCGTATAGCCGCGAAACCGATGGAGGCGAAAAATGGACGACCCAAAACCTTCCAACTCCAAGTTCGAGCAATTGGTTTGAACCATTTGTTGGCGAAGTTGACCAATTTAAAGCCTTAGACCCATTTGGCATTGGCATGGCAGCAATAGCAATGACCATTGTACTTGGCGCATTAACAATACTATTTATCTGCTTCAAATAAGTGGGCAAAATATCCACACGCAAGAAAAAAGACAAGCCATTTATTGCGAAAAACGCCCAAACAGGCGAAGAAGCGTCAAATGAAGTTAATGCAGCAATCGCTTTGGCACTATTCTTGCTTAGTAAACAAGAGCACGACGAGGAGTACACCGTACTTACAATGCACAAAGTATCGCGAAACTACTCGCCATGGAATTCAAAAATATACGGTCTGCGCAAGCGTCCGGGCGGATTTACATCATTCTAAAACAAAAAAATTGAGATATGGAAAAGTTCAATTTTGTAATCAATGGTAATAATTACGACACAGAAGTGTTAGAAATTATCGACAACAAAGCACAAATTCAAGTAAACGGCATCGTTTATAATGTTGAAATAGACAACACAAAGAAAAAAATAGCAAACACACCACGCGCCAACGTTGCACGCCCGGTCGCAAAAGCCGCACCAGTGGCAACAACAACCGTTCAAGCACCAAAAGCGACAGCAGGCGCAAACGCAATTACAGCACCACTGCCGGGCGTTATTCTTGACGTAAAAGTAAACGTAGGCGATAGCGTAACCGTTGGTCAGCACTTGCTTACACTTGAGGCTATGAAAATGGAAAACAACATCGACTCGACAAAAGATGGCGTTGTAAAAAGCATCGCTAAACACAAAGGCGACTCTGTAATGGAAGGCGATGTACTAATTGAAATAGAATAAAGATGGAGCAAGGATTTTTCTCATTTGTGTTTGACCATATAACACAATTTTTCCAATACACCGCATTTGCCAATATGACAATCGGGCACTTGATTATGATTGCCATTGGTTTGGTTTTCATTTATTTAGCCATTGCAAAAGAATTTGAACCGATGCTTTTGCTACCTATCGGCTTTGGCATATTGATAGGCAACATCGCATTTGTTCCCGGACTAAAAATTGGCATTTACGAAAGTGGTAGCGTACTTAACTATCTGCATTTTGGCGTTTTACAAGGCATTTACCCTCCATTAATATTTCTCGGCATTGGTGCAATGACCGACTTCTCGGCATTGATTTCGAATCCGAAATTAGTTTTGATTGGAGGAGCTGCACAACTTGGCATATTTGGAGCCTACGCAATAGCATTAGCACTCGGTTTCACATCGGCCGAAGCAGGAGCCATTGGCATCATCGGTGGAGCCGATGGTCCAACTGCGATTTTCCTGTCATCAAAATTAGCACCCGACTTGATGGGCGCAATTGCAATATCGGCTTACTCATATATGGCGTTGGTGCCTGTAATTCAACCACCTATAATGCGATTGCTGACCACCGAAAAAGAACGCACAATAAAAATGAAACCGCCACGCCCGGTTTCAAAAACTGAACGCATAATGTTTCCAATAATCGGATTGCTACTAACTTGCTTACTTGTACCATCGGGTTTGCCCCTACTTGGTATGCTATTCTTCGGCAACCTACTAAAAGAGAGCACTGTAACTAAACGCTTAGCCGACACAGCCAAAGGTCCACTTTGCGACATTGTTACAATCCTTATCGGCTTAACAGTTGGCGCATCAACACAAGCAACAACCTTTTTGACAGCCAAATCGATAGGCATATTTGCACTTGGCGCAATATCGTTTGTTATAGCAACATGCGGAGGCGTACTATTTGTAAAATTCCTAAACCTATTCTTTAAAGAAGGCAACAAAATCAATCCACTCATCGGTAATGCTGGCGTTTCGGCAGTACCCGATAGCGCGCGCGTTTCGGAAATTGTTGGTTTGGAATACGACAAAAGCAACCACCTGCTTATGCACGCCATGGGCTGCAATGTGGCAGGCGTAATTGGCAGCGCAGTTGCCGCTGGCGTACTACTGAGTTTCTTAGGCTAAATTCAAATATTTAACACAACTGCCAAAAGCAGTTATCCGGCAAATGTCGGATAACTGCTTTTACTTTGATATATCTCATTAAACATAAAATTTGACAAGAAATTAAATAGATTTGCACTAACAATACTACGCTTATGGCAGCAGAAACATTGTTTATAGTCAATCCCATATCGGGGACAGGAAAGCAAAAACGCATCAATGCCATTTTACAAAAATCGTTGGATTACAGCATGTTCAACCCGACAATTGTACTTACCAAACACAGCGGACACGCTACAGAGCTAAGCCGCAATGCCATAGGCAAATACGAATATGTAATTGCCGTTGGTGGCGATGGCACTGTAAACGAAGTAGCACGCGGATTGGTTGGCAGCGACACGGTGATGGGAATAATTCCAGTAGGTTCCGGCAACGGCTTAGCCCGACACCTTAACATGCCTATGAACACAACTCAAGCCGTAAAAACGCTCAACAAACTGCTTATAAAGCCGATAGACACGCTAAAAATAAACGGCCAAGTATCGGTAAATGTATCGGGGACAGGCTTTGACGCTCATGTCGCGCATCTGTTTGCCAAAAACGGAAAACGCGGGCCTATTCCCTACGTAAAAATTGCCGCAAGCGAGTTTATGCGGTACAAAAGTCAAGCATACAGCCTTGAACTAAATGGTGAAAAAATATTCCGAAACGCGTTTCTGATAAGCCTTGCCAACTCATCGCAATTTGGCAATAACGCTTACATCTCGCCCGAAGCCAAAATAGATGATGGTCTTGTTGATGTTTGCATTATGGACGATATTCCTAAAGTTGAATCATCGATAATGGCGACACGACTTATGAATAAAACCTTACATAAATCGCAACACATGGAATACATACGCACCAACAGAGTTGTTATAGACACTAACCATCCCATAGTTTTTCATATTGATGGCGACCCGATTGTATTTAACGATAAAATTGAAGTTGATGTTATACCAGCGTCACTCAAAATAATTTATAACGATGAAATACAAAAACCAGTAATAACATCAATTGAAAAAGATATAGCTGAACTATTTGAGAATCAAACGGTAAAAGCAAAAAAAATAATAGACAGAGCCAAAAGCACCTTGGGCATAAAAACAAAAACAGAAGAATGAAAAACATAATTTTCGATTTGGGAGGAGTAGTTTTTACACGCAATTACAACGCGTGCACAAAAGAATTATTGAACTTTTGGAAGATACTGCACTCAAGCGAGACACCGCTATTTTGGCTCGATTTTGACCGTGGCGCACTCACTTGGGAAGAAACCGTTGGAATGATTGCCGATACAACGCAATATCCATTTGAGTTAGCCAACAAAATACTGCACGAAGCCCTTGACCGAACAGAAATTGCACCAGACACATACCAACTTATAAAAGATTTAAAATCAAACGGTTATCATCTATTCGTACTTTCAAACATGTCGTTTGAATTTATTGCGAAACTCCACAAACACGAAGTGTTCAAACTAATTGAAAATGAAGTTATTTCGTGCGACTACAACATTGTAAAACCCGAACCGGAAATATACGAACTTGCGCTAAACAAATTTAACATTGAAGCTGCTGACACGCTTTTCATCGATGACAAACCCGAAAACACTGCGGCCGCTCGCAAATTGGGCATCAGCGCTTTCGATTTTGACCGCTACAATACTGCAAAATCGTGCAAGGAATTGAGAAATATGCTACTATTCTGACATCAAACCACATACTTCCATCCCAAATTTTACACTAATGACGGAGATTGGATTTATGATTATCATATAGACTGATTTACAATCATCCAATTCAATTATCAATACATTTGAGATTGCACAAAAAAAAGCCCGAGCACATCGGGCTTATACTTTTGAAATCAACTTATATTAGAAGTTAAACTCTAAACCTGCATTAACGTTAAAGCGTTGATAAACATTGTGGTTACGCTTTACAAACGGGCGATAGTAAATATAATATTCAGGAGTTAAAGTTATAGCTATATGCTTCGCAATCTTGTATTTACAAAGCAATTGAACCGAGTTGCCCAAAATGTGGTAAGGATACTCAAAATCGACATAATCATAACGCTTGAAACTGCGGTTGTCGTAATTATAACTATACTTATCATAAACATCATAAATATAATTTTTGCTTTCGCTATCAATATTCATCTCCCACAAGAAACCCGGCGAAACAAAAATCTTCCATTTTTCGCTATCGTAAATGCGATAATCAAAGCGAAGATTGAAAGCCAAATCCCAAATTTTCACTTTCGTTTTATAAATATGGTTTTTCAATGCGGTTGTATCGCCTTTTGCGGCAAGCGCTTCTAACTTTGAATTATCCCAAGTAGCTTTATAATGAAACTCTGAATGGCGAACTTCGAAGCGGAAACGCGTGCGCTCTGATGTCCGAATACCAAAATCGACACCAACATTGTAACCCGGGATTCCATTACTGAATTTAACATTATTCCTATTTGGCAGTTTACGGTAACCATTGATATTATTTACCATACCACCATTGATACCCAAGGTTATATACTCCTCATTTTGCGCATTAACAAACGCACTTGTTGATATTAACAATAAAATTACAAAAGCAAGTTTTTTCATTCGAATATTCATTTAAGCATTACGCCATTTGTAAGACGCTGCAAAACTATAATAATAAATTAAAATGCCATCAAAAAACAATCAATGTTGAGAAAAATCGACAGTCAAAATGAAAAACGACGCATAATGGCAATTATTGTTTTGCCCTCAAAAAAGATATTTTTAAAACTTATCTGACGATAAGTTATTGAGTGTATTTTAATTGACAAATCAAATAATCGATTATACAATTCAACAAATCACCGATTCAACAATATTTATTTCTACCTTTATCGGGCTGTAAGGCACAAAATTTGTTAGTCAAACACCAACATTAATAAAAAACTGATTATGAAATTACTTGAAGGAAAAGTTGCGCTTGTAACAGGTGCGGCGCGCGGCATAGGCAAAGGCATTGCGCGCAAATTTGCTGAACAAGGCGCAAATTTAGCTCTCACTTGCACATCGCTACGCGATGATGTGATTGCATTTGAAAACGAATTGAACCAGATGGGTGTGAAAGCGAAATTCTACGCATTCGACGCATCTGATTTTGCTGCAGCACAAGCTATATTTAGGGCAAAGGCAGTTTTACCAACAGCT
>CALBPW010000428.1 GCA_937899145.1 uncultured Bacteroidota bacterium | reverse complement strand
GACCAAATACACATCAACCTACCAATGCACACAACCGTTGAGTACCTACCCGACAGTAGTAATTGGGCATCAATACTTTACGGCCCGATAGTTTTAGCCTCAAACAACGGCTCCGACGACCTTGACGGACTCACTGCCGACGGAAGCCGCATGGGACACGTAGCAAACGGACCATTCCGCCCAATCGCATCTTGCCCAACAATAATCAGCGAAAGCCGCAATTTTATCAATCAAATAAAAACTGATGATATTAATAATTTGAAATTCAGTATTCCGATGGCTGTAGAAGATAAAATAGAAAATATTGAAATTCAACCATTTAACACACTACATAATTGTCGTTACACTGTTTATTGGCCAGTACTAAACAATGATGAATATTTGCATCAACAAGATTCTATCAAGAAAGTTGAAGATAAATTATTAGCAATCAAGAAGATAACGGTAGATTATATACAATTAGGCGAGCAACAGCCCGAAACCGAACATAATTTTCAATCAGCAAATTCGTGGGTTGGTTATGATTATGAGCGGCACTATCGCACTTCAAATCAGTGGTTCAGCTATCAACTTAACAATCAAAATAAGGCTGCACACCGCTTGCTTGTTACACTTGCCGCCACCGGCCGCAATTATAGATTCAATATTGTAGTTAATGGCAAAACCTTAGCAACCGTTGAACCAAAAAGCACTGATGCTAAAGGGCTGTATGATATTGAATATCAGTTACCAAACGATATTGGCAAAACAATAAATTTGCGATTTGAAGCCATCGAAGATTCGCATATAGCACGAATTTTCGGAGTTAGACTGACAAAATAACGCAAGTTTGCAACTGATTTATTCCACCATCACTTTCATAAATCCTTCAGAAGCAATAGTTTGCAAAGTTCCGTCGGCATCTGAGCAGATAAAATAGTACTCAATATTCGGCAAAGTATCGCACATAGCAGCGGCGCGCTCTGTGCCAAGCACCATGCAAGCCGTAGCAAGCGCATCGGTTGTAATGCAATCAAGGCCGATTATAGATGCACTAAGCAAACTATTTTGCACCGGGTAACCAGTTTTTGGGTCGATTGTATGCGAATATTTCAAACCATCTTTAACATAAAACTTACGGTAATTACCTGATGTTGAGAGACTTTTGCCATCAAGAGCGACGATGCCTTGCAACTCACGATTTTGTGCTGTGCTATCGTCAATTGGCTTATCAATGCCGATGCGCCAAGTTTTTCCTTTGGGATTCAATCCGTTAGCTCGCACCTCGCCTCCAATTTCAACCATATAATCGTAAATTCCCATACGTTCAAACATTTCGGCAACAATATCAACTGATTGACCTTGCGCTATACAATTGGCATTCAACTGAATACGAGGGTCAGTTTTTGTAATTCTATTTCCATCAATGTTAATTTTCTCATATCCGCAAAATTCCTTCAAACTATCGATAAGCTGCTGATTAACATTAGCTTTCTCACTAAAACCAAACCCCCACGCATTTACAAGCGGACTAACCGTAATATCCATCGCGCCATGCGTAATTTCAGAAATTTCAATCGCACGACGCATACAATTCAAAAACAATGTATCATCGGTTTGTGTTAACAAATTATTGTTAAATTTACTGATTGTCGATTCAGAAATATAAGCACTTAGCGAAGTGTCGAAACGGTGGAGTTCTGCGGCAATTTGCACATTTAAATCAGTCTTGTACCGATATACAATATGATAAGTTGTTCCTTGAATAAAACCATCGCTTGCAAAATAAGCTTTTGGTTGCGCCGCACACGCCGCAATTGTCAAAGCGGCAATCGGAAAGATGAGTTTTCTCATATAAATGCAATCAATTTTTGCGACAAAAGTGCGGAAATATGCAGATAAAAACAAACTCGCCTAAATTCAATTTCAATCATAAAAATCAATTTTAAGCGTAAAAATGCAGTTTTTATAAAAATTTATGTTTCTTTGTCGAAAAGATTACGACGATGGAAGAAGATGTATGTAACAAAATAGGTAAATGCCCGATTTTTGTAAAAGGCATCTTGGTGAATGACTTTGCAGGCATAGCGTACAAAAATATGTTTTGCTTAGTGGCGGGTAAGTACAAAATATGCAAACGCTACTTGGTTGATGCAGCGATAGGTCATAAGCCCGTTCCTGAATATATTATGCCAAACTCGACAAGATCAGTTGAAGAGCTTGTCAAATCCATCAATTCAAAATAGTGATACAGTCTCTCTGCAAAACGTATCGCTTCCTCTGAATTTTCTAATTCGCCTTATATTCGCTTGGCGACACGCCTGTTATCTTTTTGAACATACGAGTAAAATGTTGCGGATATTGAAAGCCGAGTTGCGCAGCTACCTGATTTATAGAACGTTGTGGTTCCAAAAGCCATTGTTTAGCTTGTCCGATTACTCGCAACTGAATATACTGCTGAGCCGTTTTTCCTGTTTCCTTTTTTATCAAATCGCCAAAATAACCTGCTGACAAACAAGCCTTTTCAGCAAAATAATTCACCATTGGTATGCCAATTTGTTCTGCTTTTCCGCTCACCAAGTAATCGGTCAAATTACGGTCGAAATCGGAAAGAATTGAGCTGTTAACCTTGTGCCGGGTAATAAATTGACGGTCGTAAAAACGCATACAATAGTCAAGCAAAAGCCCAATACTATCGGTTATAAGTTGCTGCGAATGTTTATCGATAGGGTGTCGCAATTCACCTTCGATAGTATCAAAAATTCCTTCAATGGTAATTTGTTCGCGTTCCGATAGATGCAAGGCTTCATGTTGATCGTAATCAAAAAATGAATATTCAGAGATTCGGTGTCCAAGTTGCGTTCCATAAATAATATCAGGGTGAAAAAGTAATCCGCGCGATTTTGGCATCGGCATATCCGGATTTTGCACAACCTCAATATGAGCGCCGGGCTTAAAACTAACTATTGTGCCCGCCTGATAATCATACTTTTCACGTCCATAACGAATAGTACACCCCTCTCCTTGTTTCAAAAAAAGCGCATACACATCGTAATTAAAAACAACCGTTGCAAAGTTGCTTGGAAAGCTATCGTGCTGAACTACAGACACTAACGGGTGCAACGTCTCAAAGCCATAAAGTTTGTTATAGGCATCAATCGAATCAATATGAATCAGATTTTCCATCTAATTTTTTTTCAAAAATAACTGTAAAATAGTCAGTTGGTTACAAATATAGGATTTTGGTAATTTTTTCGGAAAATCTGGTAATTGCAGATGCGAGATCGGAAGAGCGTCGTGTAGGGAAAGAGTGTAGATCTCGGTGGTCGCCG
>CALBPW010000427.1 GCA_937899145.1 uncultured Bacteroidota bacterium | reverse complement strand
CAGAATACCGGCGGCAACGGCCGAGCCGATAACGCCCGACACATTGCTCGACATGCAGTAGTTGAGCACATGGTTGCGCGGGTCGTATTTTAGCGCAATCTCGTTGGCAACGCGCGATGCCATGGGCACTGCGCTCAAGCCTGTTGCGCCAATAAGCGGGTTGATTTTCTTCTTCGAGAAAAGGTTGAAAATCTTAACTAACATAATGCCACCAAATATTGACAAGCCGAAGGCAAAAAATCCGCCAACTACAATGCCTATTGTCTGAAGGTTGAGGAATGCGTCAACGGTCATTGTGGCGCCAACCGACAAACCAAGGAATATTGTGGCTGAGTTCATTATGGCGTTCGACGCTGCGTCGAAAATGCGCGATGTGCTGTTGCCTACTTCCTTGATCAGGTTACCGAACATAAGCATACCAACCAATGGGACAGCCGTTGGAACGATGATTGCAACTATAGTTGTAGTTACAATTGGGAAAAGGATTTTTAGCGCACGCATATTTTTAAATTCCTTCGTATTCGGATAAAGTTTGTCTTGCTCTTTCATATTGATTTTCAGTTCTTTCTCTGAGCAAGTCAGTTTCACAACCAATGGTATAATCACCGGGACAAGTGCCATATACGAGTAGGCTGCAATGGCAATAGGACCTAATAAATGTGGTGCAAGTTTGATTGTGGTAAAAATGGCTGTTGGCCCATCGGCGCCACCGATAATTGCAAGTGAGCCGGCCTCCTGCAATGTGAATCCGCAGTAGCTTGCGATAATCAGAACAGCAAAAATTCCGAATTGCGCGCCTGCACCGAAAATTGCAAGTTTTAGGTTGCGTAACATCGGGCCAAAATCAGTTAGTGCACCAACACCCATAAAGATGATTGGTGGCAGAAAACCTGATTTGATAAGTGCGTAGTAAATGAAGTTCATAATGCCAAACTCGTGGGCAATGTCGTGAAGTGGCATCTTCCAGATGTCAACCATCTCGCCCGACGATGTTTTTACCAAACCTTCGGCATTGGCTTGAATAACACCCATATCGCCCCCCGGAAAGTTGGCAATAAGCACTCCAAATGCGATTGGTATAAGTAGCAATGGCTCGTAATTTTTCTTTATACCTAAATACAAAAGGACGAAAGCCAATGCGTACATTACCAAGAACTGCGGCTCAGCAACAATGTTGCTGATGGCAGTCATATTGTAAATTTTACTTAATATCTCGTTCATAACCAATTATTTGATTTTCATCAAGACATCATCTTCCGCTACTGACGAACCGCTTGTTTGGCAAATTTCGACAATTGTACCATCGCATTCGGCTGCAATGGCGTTAAATGTCTTCATTGCCTCAACGTAGCATACGGTTTGGCCTTTCTTCACTATGTCGCCAACTTTGACGGCTGTGTCGCCCGACGATTTTACAAGGTAGAATTTGCCTTCGAGCGGCGATGTAAGTTCTTGTGCGCCAGCTGTGTTGCCAGCTGCGGCAGGGGCTGCGGCTGTTGATTGTGCGGGAGCTGCAACTGCGCCATTGTTTTCGCCAATAACCACTTTATATTTTTCGCCATTTACTTCAACGGTAACTGTTTGTGGCAATGTCAACCCACCTTTACCAGCAGTTTTCTCGGCTTTACGTTTTGCAAGGTCGGCTTCAAAATCGGCTTTTGCCTTGCCGCTCTTGTAAGCGCGATATTGCTGCGGGTGCATTGCAAGTTCGAAAAGTTCTTCTTCGTCTTCGCCAAGCTCCCAGCCGTTTTCTTGCATTTCCTTGCGGAACGAGTCAAGTTCGTCGGGATATTGGTCTTGCGGATTCCCGGTAAAGAACTCGCGACCTTGCTCTTTGGCTTTTGCAACAAGTTCAGGAGCGACAGGACCGGGCAATTTACCCGATTTGCCAAGCAGCATATTCCAGATGTCGTCGGCAATAAGACTCCAGCGTTCTTTGCCTTTCTCCATCTGCATTACGTTCATAAGAGCCATATTTTTGACATATTGGCTGAAAGGAGTTACAAGGCAAGGATAGCCCATCATTGGCCAAACATATTTCACCTCATCGAACAACTTGATAAGTAGTTGGTCTTGAGTAAGTTTTGGCTGATTGTTTTTTTCTTTCCATTTGTTCAGACTTTCCAAATTGGTCTCGAGGTCGGTCATCAGCGAGCCCATCATGCCGCCGGGCAGTCCTGGACCGATGAGCAGTGAGTTCATCTGACGATTGCGAGCCGGAATGTAATAACCAAGGAAGTCGTCCATCATCTCTTGAATCATTGAGCGGACTTCCATGTAGGCTTCCATATTGATTTCAGGCACATCGAAGCCGGCATCTTTCAACATTGGTTGAACTGCCAGAATATCGGCATGTCCTGTTCCCCACGAAAGAGGTTCCATACCGACATCGACAAAATCGCAGCCAGCTTTGCAAACCTCCAAAATAGTAGCCATACTAAAGCCCGGACCTGCGTGTCCGTGATATTGAATGGTGATTTTCGGATATTTGGCTTTTATGTTTTTGACAATCTCGCCAAGCGAAACGGGGCGTGCAATACCTGCCATATCTTTTAAGCAGATTTCGTCGGCTCCGGCCTCGATAAGTTCAAAAGCAAGTTTTGTGTAATACTCGATTGTGTGCAGGGGCGAGAATGTGATGCAGAGGCAGCATTGCGAAATCATACCGCCGTCGTGCGCGTAGCCTATTGAAGGGATGATGTTGCGGGTGTCGTTAAGCCCGCAGAAAGTACGAGCGATGTCGGTACCTTGTTTTTTCTTCACTTTGTAGAACATACGGCGGACATCGACGGGCACGGGGTTCATGCGGATGCCGTTAAGGGCGCGGTCGAGCATGTGAGTTTGAATACCGGC
>CALBPW010000426.1 GCA_937899145.1 uncultured Bacteroidota bacterium | reverse complement strand
TAAAACCGAAACGCCAATGGATATTGAAGAAAAAAAAGAAGAAATAAAAAATGAAATAAATGCTCAGAAAAATGAGGAAGAAATAGTTATAGAAGAGAAAAAGGATGATATTAAAGAAGAAATTAATGAAAATAAAGATAACCAAAAAGGAGAAAATAATGAAGAACAAAAAGATAATAATAAAGTAGAAAAACAAGAAGAAAATAATAACGAAGTAATAATCCAAGTAAATCAAAAAGAGGATATAAAAAATGAAAAGAAAGATGATGATATGA
Organism: uncultured Bacteroidota bacterium; assembly: GCA_937899145.1. Classification (GTDB taxonomy): domain Bacteria; phylum Bacteroidota; class Bacteroidia; order Bacteroidales; family SZUA-534; genus RUG13583. The sequence continues at coordinate 4,373 of CALBPW010000426.1, read as the reverse complement.
AAGAAGGAAAAAAAGAAGATAAGAATGAAGAACCCAAAAATGAAATTAACGAAAAAAAAAACAAAGATGAAATAATCAATGAGGAAAAAGAAAAAAAAATTGAAGAAGAAAAAAAAGAAGAAATTAGTAAAGGAAACAAAGACCAAAATGAGAATGATACAGAAATAAAGAAAGAAGATAATACCATTAATAATATTTTCATATCACCTCCTCCTAAATCAAAAATTTTTTCAAATTTCAACAAAGAAAACAATCAAGGAAATATGGATAATCCATTTTTATCCTTAATTCAAAAGAAACAAATTAATAAAGAAGAAACAGAAGAATCCAATAAAAAAGAAGATAATAATGATGTCAAAATATCTTTAAATAACAGTTCTAAATATAACGACCCTTTTTCTGAATTTATTAATAACAATAAAGGAAATTCATTTTTACCAAATAATAATCAATTTAATTTTACAAAAGAAGAAAATGAAATTGTTAAAATCTATACTGTTATTTATATTGTTAATATCGATGCGGGACGTTGCCGCTCAAAATAATACTATTTCGCCGTATTCGCGATACGGTATCGGAATGTACGAGCAAAATGGCTTTGGACGAGGGTTGGCAATGGGGGGAACAGGCGTCGCACTACAATCCGGCGAACATGTAAATAACATTAATCCAGCATCTTACGCCATCATCGATTCGTCAATGGTTATGTTTGATATAGGCTTACATGCCGATTATGAATATATTAGCACACATCTTGAAAATGGCGATAAAGCCAATGGCAATATTTCGTATTTTTCATTAGCCATTTCCGGAACAAAAAAATGGGCATTTAGTTTTGGTATAACGCCATACACCAGTGTCGGCTACACAATTCGTACGCGCGAATACGTATCGGGTGGCGGACAAATTCAGTACACTTCGACAGTTGAAGGCTTGGGCGGATTAACACGTGTTTATGTCGGCTCTGGTGTGCAAATTGGTGCCAATACTGCCATAGGTATGAATGCATCGCTTTTGTTTGGACCCAAAACCGAACGCCAAACATTGCAGATTACCTCAGGTGATATTTTTGATACCTATATTGAAAATACCGATTACTATTTGGGCGGCAAACTCGATTTTGGTGTGCAACATAAAATTCCATTGTCGAAGAAAAATAACGTAACAATAGGCGCCATTGCAAGCACTCCAGGCATTTTGCGTTGCGACCGTACCGAGTATGCGAGCGTTACATTCCCTTCGGCTGGCATTGTTGACACCATTTATTATGACGATGATGATGCCGACCGATATACCACATTGCCAATGACTTGCGGTTTTGGTGTGGCTTATAATGTTACCGGAAAACTCACATTGTCGGCTGATTTGAATTACAATCCGCTTTCAAAACTGAAAGTATCTGACAAACGTTCAAAACTGATTGATAATCAAACTATAAATGTTGGTGCTGAATTTATACCGAAACATATTGGCAAGAAATATGAATTAACATTCCGTGCAGGAGCAAGTTACGAAACAGGTACTTATAAAGTTGATAATTACAGGCTTAAAGCATATATGGGAACGGTTGGCGTTGGCTTTCGCATTCGGGCAATACGATTCAATACTTTCTGTAGTTACCGGCATCAAGGCACTTTAGACAATCTGCTTGTGCTCGACCAACGGGTGCGTCTTGGTGTGAATCTTACTTATATCGATTATTGGTTCCAACGCCGTAAATTCTATTAGTAGTTTATTGATTCGCATATAGTTACTAAACTGTTCATTAATCTCTTTAACCTATAACCATTAGTCATAAACTTGTGTTATCACCAAATTTTAGCGGTTTTACATTAGAAGCAGGTTGCGATGAGGCGGGGCGCGGTTGCCTTGCAGGGAGTGTCTTTGCAGCCGCAGTTGTGCGGCTGCCGTAATTTTACCGCCCGATTTTATTAATGATAAGTTGAACGACTCTAAACAAATGACGGAGAAAGACAGATACCAACTCCGTGATATTATTTGCAAAGAAGCAATTAGCTATGCGGTAGCCAAACTTGACGCTGAGGTGATTGACGAAATCAATATCTTGAATGCTTCAGTCAGGTCGATGCATTTGGCTATTAATCAACTTGACACAAAACCGGAGTTTATAATTGTCGATGGCAATAGGTTTTATCAATATGGTGATATTAAGCATCAGACAATTGTAAAAGGCGATGGAAAATATATGTCGATAGCTGCAGCGTCGGTTTTGGCTAAAACCTTCCGCGATGATTTTATGTTAAAAATTGACACTGAATTTCCGCAGTATAATTGGCGTAAAAACAAAGGCTACCCCACAGCCGACCATCGCGCTGCTATTGCAAAGTACGGCATCACACCTTATCATCGGCGTACATTCCGGCTACTTGACACCCAACTTGAATTGCAGTTTTGAATTTATTTGAAGTACAATGAATTATCTTCTATTCGTCGTCTTCAAAAAAATGCTTTATGGCTCCAATGTAAAAATCGTGCCAGCCCTCGTTGATATTTTCAAATGCGTCGGCGGGAATGTTGGTGTGGCGCACTTCAATGTTTGTGCCGGTTTTTTGAGGGTGTAATTTTATGGTAACTATTGATGGCTCAGTGTTTTCATCGCCAAAATACCATTCCTGTTCTAAGAGTTTATTCTCAATTACTTTCAGATTTCGACCAACTATGTCGCCATCAAAAATTGAAAATTCATAGCCTTCTTCAGCACTCATATAGGCCGGCAAACTGCTCCATAATTCTATTGAGCGAGGATTGGTGAGTGCCATAAAAATATCTTCTGGTTCGCCTTCGATGTATTGGTAAAATTTAATGTCCATAGTTGGCAAGATTTGTCATTTGGTTGAAAGTCAGTTCGCTAATGCTAATTAGGTTGTCTTCGCCAATCTCGTCTTTGAAGTAGAATGTGGCGCCCCAACTGTGTCTAACCTTTAAGTATATGCTAATCTCATTGTTAATGTTCATAATAACTCGTGTAATATGCTTGCCGGGTTGGTCAATTTCGAGTACAGTTTTTTGTTCAGGGTACTGAATCCTGAGTTTTTGTTTTTCAGCTTCTTTGCGAGCTTCTTTTTCTTCGTCGCTGATAGTTTTGGCTGGTTGTGTAGGTTTTGTTGTGGGTTTTGCTTTTGGCGGCGCAATTGGTTTTGTGTCGTTTCCTCTAATTTCTTTTTGGGAAGTAATTGCTTGTTTTTCAGTATTTTGCTTTTCAATTTTTGGTGTTTCTGATTTTGGTTTTTCAATTATAGGCTCTATATTATTTGGCATCTCTTTTATTTCGATTTTTGGTCTTTGTGTTGGCTCAACATCCTCAATATCAATTATTTCATCGATGTTAGAGTCTCCATCATTTATATCCAAAATTGTAGCGATTTTAAGCGTTTCAAGTTCTTTTTGTGTTTGTTCGATTTCGGTTTCAATGCGTTCGTCGGCTTTTGTTTCGGCTTGTTGTTGAGCTTCTTCTTGTGTGATTTGCTTGTTTTCAGCAATTTCTCGTATTCCGTCGTCGATGTAGATTGTGCGGATGTCCTCAATCTTATATCGTGGCAGTTTGGCGTCTGGCTTGATTTTCAATGCTTCGCGATAGAAATAAAGTGCTTCAGAATACATTTTTGCATCGAAAGCTGATTTTGCGTTTTGCATAGCCGCTTTGTATTGCTGCTCGTTATCAGAGATTTGTGCCGATGCTGAGATGGTTACGGACAATAAAACCGCTATATAAAATGTATGTCGGAGTGTCATTGTTTGATTATTCTTTCGTTTAAAAACGCTCTAAAACGTGCCAAAGTTGCGCATTTTTCCGCAAAAAAGCGCAAGCCGTTTCTTTGACTTGCGCTATGTCGGTTTCGTAGTCTGTTATTTTCCCAACATTTTTATCAAATCGGGGATTGCTGTTTCAAATTTGCAGCCGTACCAGTGGTTCGAGCTGTCTTGTGTGTTTTCGATGCTTTTTACGGTGTAGTCGGCGGCAATTTTTGCCGATTCGTAAGCTGATTTATTGTTAAGTAGCGCACCAACAAATGCCGATGCGTAAACATCGCCAGTTCCGTGGCTGCCTTGCGCAATTTTCCGATGTTCGTAGTACTGATATTTTCCGTTTTCGTACACAACAACACCTGTGGTTTCGGACTTGTAGCTTACTCCCGTAAGTATCACATTTTTAGAGCCGTTAGCTGCTAATTTCTGAAGCAAATCCATAATGTACGCTTGGTCGTATTCAGTGCGGTACTTGCAGCCTGTTATGAAGCAGGCCTCGGTGATGTTCGGCAGCACGTAATCGGCTTTGGCGCAGAGTTTTGCCATTGCGTCCACAAACGCGTCGTCGAAACCGTAGTAGAGCGTGCCATTGTCGGCCATTGCCG
>CALBPW010000425.1 GCA_937899145.1 uncultured Bacteroidota bacterium | reverse complement strand
GCCCCACGATAGTTTCCTGTCACATCACTGAATACTGATGGAGCTGTCATGGTGTAATTGCTGAGGATAAAATGCCTGACTTAAATGCATTTACAATTGAGTCAGCAATGCGATTAGTTGCTGGTACAGCTCGTAGCATGGGAGTAGCAGTTACTGGCGAGTTCCCAGGTAATAATTAATTAAATACCTCGTGTAAAAATGGCAAAGCTAACAAAGAATAAGAAATTAGTTGCAGGCAAAATTGAACCAATGAAAGAGTACAATTTGTCTGAAGCTGCGCATTTGGTAAAAGAGGTTACAACCACAAAGTTTGATGCTTCAGTAGATATTGATGTCCGTTTGGGTGTCGATCCTCGCAAAGCGAATCAAATGGTGCGTGGTGTTGTTTCTTTACCTCACGGTACAGGTAAACAAACCAGAGTATTAGTGTTGTGCACGCCTGATAAAGAGGCTGAAGCAACAGCTGCTGGCGCCGACTATGTTGGTCTTGATGAATACATCGAGAAAATCAAAGGTGGTTGGACTGATGTAGATGTCATCATTACAATGCCTTCAGTTATGGCAAAAGTAGGTGCTCTTGGACGCGTTCTGGGTCCACGTGGTTTGATGCCTAACCCGAAAAGTGGTACGGTTACCATGGAGATTGGTTCAGCTGTTAAAGAAGTCAAGCAAGGTAAAATCGACTTCAAAGTTGACAAATTCGGTATTATTCATGCTGGAATTGGTAAAGTGTCGTTCACTCCAGAGGCAATTCAGGAGAATGCACAAGAGATGATAAGCACAATTATCAAACTTAAACCTTCAACAGCTAAAGGTACTTATATCAAAAGTATCACCTTATCAAGTACTATGAGTCCTGGTATTCCAGTTGATGTTAAATCAGTAGAATAAATTTTAGAGTTATGAAACGCGAAGATAAGGCTGTTATAATTGACAATTTGGCTGCGCGTCTGAAAGAAGCAAGTCACTTCTATTTGACAGATGTGTCTGATTTAAATGCGGAACAAACATCATTGTTAAGAAGAAAATGCTTCGAAAAAGACATCGAGTTAGTTGTGGTGAAGAACACACTGCTCCGCAAAGCTTTGGAAAAAACAGGCACTGACTTCTCGGAAATGTTTGGTCAACTTAAGGGTTCAACTTCAATAATGTTTGCTGAAATAGGCAATGTGCCAGGCAAACTTATTAAAGAGTTCAGAGCAAAAAGCGATAAACCAATCCTTAAGGCGGCTTATGTTGAAGAGTCGATTTACATTGGCGACAACCAACTTGACGCATTAGTTAACATCAAGTCGAAGAACGAACTTATCGCCGATATTATTGCCTTGTTGCAATCGCCTGCTAAGAACGTTGTTTCTGCTCTACAATCGAGTGGACAAAACTTGACAGGTATCTTAAAAACATTATCAGAGAAATAAACATTTTTTAGTAAACACTTTTTAAAAAATAGATTAAAATGGCAGATTTGAAAAAGTTTGCAGAAGAGTTGGTTAACTTGACTGTAAAAGAAGTAAATGAGTTAGCTACAATACTCAAAGACGAATATGGTATTGAACCTGCTGCTGCCGCAGTTGCAGTTGCTGCTCCTGCTGCTGGTGGTGCTGATGCCGCAGCTGCTGAAAAAACAGAATTTGATGTAATTCTGAAATCAGCTGGTGCACAAAAACTTCAAATTGTGAAGTTGGTAAAAGAACTTACAGGTCTTGGCTTGAAAGAGGCTAAAGAGCTTGTAGATGCTGCACCAAAAGAAGTTAAAACAGGCGCATCTAAGGAAGAAGCTGAATCACTTAAAGCAAAATTAGAAGAGGCTGGAGCTGAAGTTGAGCTTAAATAAGATTCCATATTAGGATATAGATAAGGTTTAGCGTTGGTTCTTCTAACGCTAAGCCTTTTTGTTGTTATTTTTAAGTTCACTTTATTTTAAGAATCATGGCTTCAACTGGTTATCAAGAGAGAATAAGCTTTGCGTCGAATAAGAATCAATTAGAATATCCTGATTTTTTGGAGATTCAATTGAAATCTTTTAGCGACTTTTTCAATATTAATACTACTCCTGAGCAAAGAAAATACGAAGGTTTATATCAGGTTTTTAACGAAAATTTCCCTATTTCTGATACTCGTAACAATTTTGTACTTGAGTTTTTGGACTACAATATCGACCCTCCGCGCTATACCATTGACGAGTGCATTGAGCGTGGATTAACTTATAGCATTCCTTTGAAAGCTAAACTAAGGTTGTATTGCACAGACCCCGAGCACGAAGATTTCGACACCGTAGTACAAGATGTCTATTTGGGTACAATTCCATATATGACACCTCGTGGTACTTTTGTTATTAATGGTGCTGAACGTGTCATCGTATCGCAATTACACCGCTCACCTGGTGTATTCTTCGGTCAAAGCATCCATGCGAATGGCACAAAATTGTATTCGGCCCGTATCATTCCATTCAAAGGCTCGTGGATTGAGTTTGCAACAGACATCAACAATGTCATGTACGCATACATCGACCGCAAGAAAAAATTACCTGTAACTACACTTTTACGTGCAATAGGTTATGAGAGCGACCGTAGCATATTGGAAATTTTCGATCTTGCAGATGAAGTCAAAGTATCAAAAGCCGGATTAAAGAAAGTTATTGGCCGTCGTCTTGCTGCTCGTGTTCTGAAAACATGGGTAGAAGATTTTGTAGATGAAGATACCGGCGAGGTTGTTTCAATTGAACGTAACGAGGTTATCGTTGACCGTGAAACAATCCTTGAAAACGACCATATTGATGCAATTGTCGATTCTGGCGCCAAAACGATTCTTTTGCATAAAGAAAATGCCAATTTGGCTGAGTTTGGAATCATTTATAACACATTGCAAAAAGACCCATGCAACTCAGAAAAAGAAGCCGTACTATATATATATAGGCAGTTGCGCAATGCGGAACCACCCGACGAGGCAACAGCCCGTGATGTTATCGATAAACTATTCTTCTCCGATAAACGTTACGATTTGGGTGAAGTAGGCCGATTCCGTATCAATAGAAAATTAGGTTTGGATATTGATATGAATATCAAGGTCTTAACTAAAGAAGACATTATAGAAATTATCAAATATTTAATTGAGCTTATTAATAGTAAGGCCGATGTTGACGATATCGACCACTTAAGTAATAGGCGCGTCCGCACCGTAGGCGAACAACTTCAAAACCAATTTGGAGTTGGTTTGGCCCGTATGGCAAGGACAATTAAAGAACGTATGAATGTGCGTGACAATGAGGTGTTTACACCAGTTGACCTTATCAACTCAAAAACAGTGTCAAGCGTCATCAACTCGTTCTTTGGAACCAACGCGCTATCGCAATTTATGGATCAAACCAACCCATTGGCTGAGTTGACACACAAACGCCGCATGTCAGCCTTAGGCCCTGGTGGTTTGTCGCGTGAGCGCGCAGGTTTCGAGGTTCGCGACGTTCACTATACTCACTACGGACGTTTGTGCCCAATTGAGACTCCTGAAGGTCCGAACATCGGTCTTATTTCATCTCTTTGTGTGTTCGCAAAAGTTAACAATCTTGGCTTTATCGAAACACCTTACCGTAAGGCTGAAAATGGCAAAGTCGATTTGAATAACGACAATGTCATTTATATGACAGCCGAAGATGAGGAAGGCCAAATTATTGCACAAGCAAATGCTCCACTTGATGCTGAAGGCAACTTTAAAAATCAGAAAGTAAAAACACGTTACGAGGCCGATTTCCCATTGACCGACCGCAATGATGTCCAACTGATGGACGTTGCTCCAAACCAGATATCATCTATTGCGGCATCGCTAATTCCATTCTTGGAGCACGACGACGCAAACCGCGCATTGATGGGATCGAACATGATGCGTCAGGCAGTTCCTTTGTTACACCCCGAGTCTCCAATTGTCGGCACAGGCATCGAGAAAAAAGTTGCCGAAGACTCACGTAATATGATTAGTGCGGAAGGCGATGGCGTGGTTGAATATGTTGATGCCGATGAAATTATCATTAAATATGATAGAACTGATACACAACGTTTTGTTAGTTTCGATGATGATAGAGTTCGTTATAAACTGACAAAATTCCAAAAGACTAACCAGAGCATGTGCATCAATCAGCGTCCAATAGTATCAAAAGGCGACAAAGTAACCAAAGGAATGGTACTTACCGAAGGTTATGCTACACAAGGCGGCGAGCTAGCCTTGGGTCGTAACTTGAAAGTCGCATTTATGCCTTGGAAAGGTTACAACTTTGAGGACGCTATAGTATTGTCGGAACGCGCTGTACGCGAAGATTTATTCACATCGTTGCATATTGATGAATATATGCTGGAAGTTCGCGATACCAAACGTGGTATGGAGGAGTTGACAGCTGATATTCCGAATGTTAGCGAAGACGCAACACGCAATTTGGACGACAATGGCTTAATCAGAATCGGTTCACATATCAATCCGGGTGATATTCTTATCGGTAAGATTACTCCAAAAGGCGAATCAGATCCATCGCCAGAGGAAAAACTTTTGCGTGCAATCTTTGGAGATAAAGCAGGCGATGTGAAAGATGCTTCACTTAAGGCAGGTCCATCGTTGACAGGCGTTGTTATCGACAAAAAATTATTCACTCGTTTGGTGAAAGATAAGAAACTGAAAGCTGCCGAGAAACCCTTGTTGGCACAAATTGAAGAAAAACGTCAGCAACGTTTAGCCGATATGAAGGGTCGTCTGATTGAGAAATTATTCTCGCTTGTAAATGGTAAGGTTTCGCAAGGAGTAAAAGATATGCTGGGAACTGATATCATTCCTAAAGGAACTAAATTCTCGCAGAAGATTTTGCTTGATGTTGATTTCTTGAATGTTAATCCAAATAAGTGGACAACAGATAAAGAGCGCAACGAAACAATTGCAGAATTACTTCACAACTATACAATCAAATGTCGTGAAATTGAGGGTGATATTAAACGCGAGGTGTTCAATATTACAGTAGGCGACGAATTGCCAAATGGTATTGTTCAACTCGCAAAAGTTTATATTGCTCAAAAACGTAAGATTAGAGTAGGTGATAAGATGGCAGGACGCCACGGAAACAAGGGTATTGTAGCCCGTGTTGTTCGCGATGAGGATATGCCATTCTTGGAAGACGGCACTATTGTTGACATCGTACTTAACCCATTGGGCGTGCCTTCGCGTATGAACTTGGGGCAGATTTACGAAACAGTTCTTGGTTGGGCTGGTCGTGAGTTGGGTTGCAAGTTTGCAACACCAATCTTCGATGGTGCGACACTTGAAGAAATTACTGAATTGACAAATAAAGCAGGTGTTCCGGAATTTGGACGCACTTACTTGTACGATGGTGGCACAGGCGAGCGCTTCCACCAGATCGG
>CALBPW010000424.1 GCA_937899145.1 uncultured Bacteroidota bacterium | reverse complement strand
CACAGCCACTATAATAGTTCGCATTTGGCGCGCCAATGCCCATTCCAACAATCTCGTATGGCTCAGTGATTTGCTGTGCCGATTTCATTATATTGTTAAACACATCATCAATATAATCTTCAACACGTTCGTGCAGCTGCGTTTTAACCGAGCCTTGCGCATATATTTTCCCTTCAATACCGATAAGCCCAAACGCTGTGTTTGTACCTCCTATATCTATTCCGACAGATAATTTTTTCATTATATATTATGTTTAATTACTATTCAAATTTTAATCGATAAGCACTCTCAACTTATAATTTTCAATTCTCAATTTTCAACTTATAATCTTCACTCTTTCACGTGTTTATAATCGAAAGTTATGGCAAAAACTACTGCAACCACAAATGCAAAAGCCGCAAAAACACACCAAGCGGTTGACCAACCTGCCATAACGTCAAATTGCTGATTTACAGTTTGCGGCTGATATACAAAATGATTAACAACTGCACTTGCGCAATACGAGCCAATGGTAGCGCCAAGCCCATTTGTCATCATCATAAAAACGCCTTGCGCACTTGAGCGAATGCCTGCATCGGTGTTTTGCTCAACAAATAGCGAACCGCTGATATTGAAAAAATCGAACGCAACGCCATAAACAATCATTGATAAGATGAAAAGCCAAACGCCATCTGATGGGTTGCCAAGCCCGAAAAATCCAAAGCGGAACACCCAAGCAAACATCGAAATAAGCATCACATTTTTTATGCCGAATCGTTTTAAAAAGAACGGTATCAGCAAGATGCATAGCGTTTCGGATATTTGCGACAACGAGCTTAACATTATATTATGTTTAACTGCGAATGAGTCAGCATATTCAGGCAACCGCCCGAAGTCGCCAAGAAAAGTACCTGCAAAGCCGTTGGTTACTTGCAAGCACATTCCAAGAAAAAAGGAGAACACGAAGAACAAACACATTTTTTTCTGTTTAAAAAGTGTGAAAGCGCGTAGTCCGAGCGCCTCAACAATTGATGCCGGCGCACTATCGCGATTGACAGGGCAATTGGGCAACGTAAACGAATAAATTGCCAGCAAGACACCCCAAGCCGCCGATACAAACAGTTGCATATAATTGTTTTTAAAGCCTGTCAAATCGACAATCCACATTGAAATGATAAATCCGATGGTTCCAAAAACTCGAATTGGCGGAAAATCTTTAACAGTATCAAGTCCCGCGCGAGTTAAAGCATTGTACGACACCGAGTTGCCAAGTGCAATTGTCGGCATAAAAAATGCTACACTGATAGTATAAAATGGAAATAATTGTCCAAAAGTCACATTGTCGCCATATTGCATTCCCATATAACCAGCCAAAGCCATAAACAGAGCGGCAAGCGCATGGCAGATGCCCAAAAGTTTTTGCGCCGGAATCCATTTGTCGGCTACAATACCAACAAGAGCTGGCATAAAAAGCGACACAATGCCCTGAATGGCAAAAAAAGAACCGATTTGCGGTCCCATTCCCACACGTCCGAGATATATGCCAAGCGAGCACAAATAAGCGCCCCAAACGGCAAATATCAAAAAGTTCATCGCAATTAAACGCGATTTCAATGCTAACGAATTCATGTTTTAATGTTTAGAAAGTTTAGATGGTTTAAAAAGTTTAGAAGCTTTAGCATTCCTTACTCTTCACTCTTCACTCTTTTATAACTACTCACATTTTTACGCTTGTATTTCCCTAATTTTTTTGCTTTTTCCCAAGCGGCCTTTTTAGCCTCATACTCTTCGTAATGTCGTTCTAAATAATTATCAGCCATACATTTACAAATTAAAATCGCAAAATTAAAATCGATAATCCGTTGTGTTAAAAAATAACGCCAAAATAATCAGATATATTAAAAAACACATCAAATTCATCGTGCAATTTTTCCAATTTATTGGCAAAAGCGTTCCTTTTATCTATCTAAAATTAAACAATCAGCTTTTTATCAGATATTAGCGGCATAAAAACACACAAAACAATACAAAGATGAAGATAAATTTACTTTTGTTGGGCGCAGCTGCGATGACCGCCGTGGCTTGCAGCAATCAAAACAATCAAAGCGCAAATATGGACAAGCCAACTCCCGGACAATGCCGGAATATGTTGTTAGAAGCGGGATACACGCAGCAACAGATTGATGATAAGCTAAATACGGCATTCGACAATCTATTTAGAGGCGATAACAAAATTTATTTTGAAGCAGGCGATTCAATGGCTTACATATCAGATATTAAAAATCATGATGTGCGAACCGAAGGTATGAGTTACGGCCTAATGATTGCTGTTCAATGGGATAAACAAGATATGTTTGACAGGTTGTGGCGATGGTCGAAAAAACACATGCAGCATCAGGGCGGACCGCGCGACGGCTATTTTGCTTGGAGCTGCAAAACCACCGGCGAACAAAATGCGGCCGGCTCAGCCTCTGATGGAGAACTTTACTACATTACATCGCTCCTTTTTGCCTCAAACCGATGGGGTAACAATGGCGACATTAACTATTTAGCCGAAGCTCAACGCATTCTTAATGCGATGTTCGATAAAAAAGGATTTATTGAATTGCCGGATTTTTCGAAACCACCACAATTTAAACCCGGACAAAAAATGCCAGAACCTGAGATTATGAACATTATCAACACAAAAGAAAAACTGATTTCGTTTGTCCCCGAAGGCTTTGGCGGCAGCTTTACCGACCCGTCGTATCACCTGCCTGCCTTTTACGAAATTTGGGCAAAATACGCCAACGATGGCCGCGCCGATTTTTGGTTGGAATGCGCAAAAAAATCGCGCGAATACCTGCATAGCGCGTGCGACACCGAAACAGGCTTAAATCCTGACTATTCAGCTTACGACGGCTCTGTTATGCCAACCCGTCGTGGCGATTGGGGCGCCAAATTCCGCTTCGACTCTTGGCGTGTGCCAATGAACATTGCCCTCGACTACACATGGAGCGGAGCCGACGCCCGCTGGCAAGAAGAATACGGAAAAAAGCTGCAAACATTTTTCCGCAATCAAGGTGTTAGCGCCTTTGTTGACCAATACAACCTCGACGGCACGCCTGTTGAAAACATTGCCGAAGCAGGCGGTTACAAAGCACTCCGCCACTCAATCGGACTCGTTGGCACTGTAGCAGCCCTTTCGCTCACTCAACCCGTCAACACCAGCCGCGATTTTATCGACGAACTATGGAACGCAAAACACGAACCCTACTCCGACGGCTATTTTGACGCCTACTATGACGGATTGTTGCACCTTTTCGCATTGATGCACCTAAGCGGAAGATATACACCAATTTATAATGTAGCAGATAGCGCGTCAGCCAATTAATTTAATCAAACATATAAACATTTCACTTGAAAAGTTGAGAAACCTTAAAAACTTCTCAACTTTTTCATTTTCTATCCTTTACAACATTACAACAAAAAAAATCATCAATCAGCATAAACTACTATATTTGCCACTGACAAACACTCATTTTTCATTGATTTTACAAGACTTATGTTAAACAAAATCAGCCAATTACTTTCAAATCACGCCTCAATAGTTGTAATTGCGGCAGCGGTTTTCACATTTTTTATTCCCGGCACATTCCGTTGGGTTTCGGGTTATACACAGACAATAATTTTGGGCATTATAATGCTCACGATGGGACTTACACTCACAACACAAGATTTCAAAATACTATTTTCGCGGCCACTCGACATTTTTATAGGAGCGTGCGCCCAATTCACCATTATGCCACTTGTAGCGTGGTCGCTGACGCGCATCTTCCATTTAGACACACCGATGGCAATCGGCATTATACTTGTAGGCTGCTGCCCGGGCGGAGTATCGAGCAACATAATGAGTTTTTTGTGTAAAGGCGACGTTGCCTTTTCAGTAGGAATGACAACCGCCTCAACCCTACTTGCGCCCATTGTTACGCCACTTTTAGTTTTGTGGCTTGCTGGCGAAAGCGTAGATGTTGATGCCGTTGGAATGTTTCTTAACATACTGATTGTTACCATTATACCATATCTGCCCTACGATAAGTTCGATGCCTTTCTCGACTCCCTGCCCCACATGGCTGCCGGGGTGGAAGTTGTAATAGTTGCCGGGAATGACCTCC
>CALBPW010000423.1 GCA_937899145.1 uncultured Bacteroidota bacterium | reverse complement strand
TTTCACAAGACTGTACAGCCATGTTGATACCACCATAAGGCATGAAAGCTCTCTTAAGAGGCTTATCTGTCTGAAGACCTACAACTTTTTCAAGTTCTTTTCCTTCCGGACAGATGTATCCTGCTGGGTGAGAGGTAAGACCTGTAACAATGCTTGTGTCCATGTCAAGAACGCCTGTGCGCTCTTTTCCGTCTTTACCTACACACTTCTTGTTGTGTTCTTCCTTCTGCAATTTCTGAAGCTCGTCGAAAAGTTTCTTTGTTGCATCTGTAGGGCCTGCGAGGAAGTCCTCATTTCCATCGTAAGGCTTGTAGTTGTTCTGAATGAAGTCACGTACGTTAACTTCTTCCTTCCATAAACGGCCTGCAAATCCGTTCCATTCGTCTCTTTCGATCATAATAAAACCTCTTTATGACTGTTAGATTTTGTACCCGGTACGCGCAGTTTCTCGCTTCTCAGCATTCTACGATGATGAGTCTCACGGACATACAGTGCCCTGTACAAGTTTAACAATAATAATTGACCTGCTTTCAATATATCGCAAGCAATATATTTATTCAACGGCATTGAGGGGAAAGTGCAGGTGTTCACCTTCGGTGAGCGGATTGTTGTCACTGACATTAAGAAAATTTTATGATAAAATCTGAAAATGCTTAATATAAATAATAATACTTCAAACATAAAGACAGAGATTCTTGTACGCATTGCCCGGCTTCAGCTGGAGGGAAGGCTGGAAGAAGGAGTTCATTACATTCCTAAAGAAATGGCTCCTAAAGACAGTAAGCCTATGCGGTGCTGCATTTATCATGACCGTGAACTTTTGAGAATGAGGGTTCTTGCCCGCATGGGACATTCGGTAGAAAACATAGATGAAGATGTTCCTCTGGCCGGATATGCAAAAAAAGCCCTTGAGAGAGAAAAGCCAACCTGGCCTATGCTCACGGTATTAAGGGATGCCTGTAATTCCTGTGTAAGAACACATTATATGGTAACAAATGCCTGCCAGGGCTGTTATGCAAGACCCTGTATGATGAACTGTCCCCGAAAAGCAATTCATATAGAACATCATGCTCATATTGATTCAACTAAATGCGTAAACTGCGGACTCTGCATGAATAACTGTCCGTACCATGCAATAATCAAGATACCTGTTCCATGTGAGGAAGCCTGTCCTGTAGGAGCAATTTCAAAAGATGAAAACGGATATGAAAAAATAGATTACGAAAAGTGCATTTTCTGCGGTAACTGCATGCGGGAATGTCCTTTCGGCGCCATGATGGATAAAAGCCAGCTGGTAGATGTTATTGCCCGCATAATGGAAAAGGATCCTCAGAAGAAAAGACGTATCGTAGCCCTTTATGCACCAAGTATAGCAAGTCAGTTTAAGGCTGTTCCCGGTCAGCTGGAGACTGCCCTTAAGACTCTTGGTTTTGATGATGTTATTGAAGTTGCGGTGGGGGCAGATATATGTGCTTCCAAAGAAGCAAAAGAATTTGAAGAGCGTATGGCCCGCGGAGACAGAATGATGACAACATCCTGCTGTTCTGCCTATGTCCGTGCCGTTCAGATTCATGTACCGGCTTTAAGGGAATGTGTTTCAGAAACACGGAGTCCCATGCATTATACGGCTCAGATTGCAAAAGAAGACGATCCTGACTGCATTACGGTTTTTATAGGTCCGTGTCTTGCAAAGCGTCGTGAAGGTTTTGATGATGAACTTGTAGATTATGTGCTATCTATTGAAGAAATAAATGCATTTTTAATCGCAAAGGGAATTGAAGTTGCTGCTATGGAATCCGGAGAAGAAAAACAGGTTCCTTCTGCCAGCGGAAGAAACTTTGCAAGCCTTGGTTGATATTGTCCGTAGCGGTAAGGCGTTATATGCAGGTATCAGCAATTGGCCACTTGAAGCGACACAATTTGCCTACAAATATTTGAAAGAGCATGACGTTCCATTGCTAATTTATCAGGGTAAATTAAACTTGCTAAATCGGGAGCCGCAACAAGAAGGAATATTAGATTTTTGCGCTGATAACGGTATCGGTTTCATATCTTTCTCACCATTGGCGCAAGGCCTGCTCACCGACCGGTATCTTAATGGGATTCCGCAAGGTAGCCGTATGGCAAAAGGTGAATTTCTAACCCAAGAAATGTTAACACCGCAACTATTAGAACTTCTTCATAGCTATAATCAAATGGCGCAGGAGAGAGGCGAGACATTGGCAGAAACGGCTTTAGCTTGGGTATTAGCACAACGCGGCGTAACATCAGTGCTTGTGGGAGCAAGTTCAACCGAGCAACTTGAGAAAAATATGCGGTGCGTAAACGCTAAAAACTTTAGTGCCAATATATTATGAGGTTAATATTAGTTTAACTTGATGTATGAGCGTTTTTATTGCTTGGCGATAAATGTGTTCTTTAAATCACTAACACGCTGATAGCTACTTGTTTAAAGTGACAGTAAGTATCTGCTAATATTAATTTCGAGTTTTCTGAGTATTCATTTCTAAAAAAGAAAGGCCGACTCATTGAGCCGACCTTATCTTCATAAGCAATTGTTTTTTTCTATTGTTTTACAAAACGGAGGTTGTATGTTTTTTCGTCAGTAATAACGGCTAATACATAGATACCTTTCGACAATGTTGCAACATTGATGCTCTCAGCGGCCTTGCCTGAAAGTTGAACTTTGCCGGCAACATCAAATATTTGGTAGGCAAATTCACCTTCAACACCAGCAACATTCAAAACATCGTTGGCTGGGTTCGGGAATACAACAACTGAAAGTTCTTCAACTTCGGTTACTGCGACTCCGTCGCCAAGCAAGGTTACTGTACCAAACGAAGATGCGCTTTGCCATGCATTGTCGGCTGTAGAGTTCCAAGCAAGTTTGCCATCACGGCTGCCACCGTCATCATCATCGTCAATCATAAACTCGAAACCGATTTTCAGGCCTGCTTTTGGCTCGCTGCATTTGATTGTAGCCCAAGGAATTGCAGCTTCAACTGTATAACCTTTTTTGTTTTCTTCTACAACAAATTCGATGCCTGCAGTGCCATAACTTGCTGGTATGGTTTCTAATGTTGTCCTGCCATAGTTAAACGAAATTTGAACATCATCAGAGTCGTATGAACCACCTTTTGAGTTGTTGCAATCGAAGTATAATTCGATGTTGTCGTTATCGTAAACATTACCGCCATCGTCCATTACTTTGTCATCTGTGATGGTTGCAAAAGCGTAGATGTAAGTGTCGTCCCACAAAAGTTGAACCTGACCACTTAAATCGTTGTCATCATCAATAGAACCATTAACAATATTTTTAGCATAGAAAGCATCAGCATTTGCCCAAACGTCATCGGCTATGCCATCGATTTTTGGCGCATTGGCAACGCGTTTGACACCAATTTCAGGAGTTTTAACAACAATTGAGATAGTGTTGGATTTCTTTGACAAATCAGTTGCGTCAGTTGCAATGGCATATACATTGTATGTGCCAGGTTCCATATCTTTCAATTCAAATTCGTATGGAGCTGTTGTTACTGTTTTTGCTAAAACTTTATTTACGTAGAATTCAACTTTTGTTACATCATCGTTGGCGTCTTCAACAGTAGCCTTGAATTTTATTGATTCAGGAACTTCTGTTGCGGCATAAGTCGCACTGCTTGCAGGTTCTGTAATCTTGATTTTTGGCTGATTTGGATCGGCAGGAGCCCAAGTAACAAACCACTCTTCGTAATCGACATCTTCAATGTCGTATTGGCTGCCATTTTCGGCTATACGAATTGTTGTGTTGACAGTGTCGTTTTCGAAAATGTATTTTGCGGCAAACGCTTTAACTGCTGCGGTTTCAGCATCAGTTGCAGAGCAGTGGCTGTGTCCGCCATCGATAACGAAACCGAAGCGGTCGGCAATGCCAAGTTTCTCATAAATTTTTTCGGCTGCACGGCAAGTGATGTATGTAGAATAGTCGCAAAGCCATTCCATATCGGTGTTACCAATAACCAATAGGGCACGAGGCGCGCACATTGCAAGAATTTCGTGGTGGTCGTGTGGCAGAATGTCGGCTTTTTTGTTGAATTGGCTCAATGTTGTCATAAACCATGAGAAGTTAGTGTTGCCAAGACCTTCAACACCATCGCCACGTTTTTTCATAACGCTGTTTTCGTCAACGTATTGGATTGTACGCCATGCGCTTGCGCCACCGCCACCGGGCTCTTGTGCAATTGTTAAGGCTACACGCTCATCAAATGCTCCGCAGAACATCGCCATTTTGCCGGCATACGAGCAACCGCTAAGAGCGATGTGTTTCAAGTCAACTTTCACTTGACCTTTTTCGTTGATGATTTCCAAAGCATCAATCAGGCGGCTGACGCCCCAAGCCCATTTGCTGTAGTTGCCATTGTCGTAAAGTTCAGGGTAAAGTGAGTTGAATTGGTCTTTTTGTTTTGAAATATTGCCTTTGTAACGGGCACTGCTGGAGCCGTAAGTAGCAACTTGGTCGGTGCTGAAACTCAATTGGATGCAGCCTCCAAATTGACCGGCAAAACCAGATCCGCCCATGCTGATAAATACAGGGAATGGACCTTCGCCTTTAGGAATGGTTATGCTTGATGTTAGAGTTGCAGTAGAATCTCCAACTGTAACACTAATTACAAGTTCACTTGATTTAAGTTCGCCTGCTTTGTGGTAAACAGTGTCAAATTTCCATGTTGTCCATGAAAATTCACGTGTTGCAGTGTCTTTTTCGTAGTAGGTAACAACATAATTAGCGTCCACTTGGTCGCGGTCAACATCAGGTTTTTCACCTATCTCATAATATTCAACCTCGCTCTTGATTTCGTTGCGGCGTTTTTCCCAATCGTTGAAATCTTCAGAGCGGCCAGAACCATCTGACCACGCAAATGGGTCGGGTAGAGTTGTGCAGCTTTCCATTTGGTCGGCTGTAAGTTTTGCGGGTTTTGCAAAGGCAGCGCCTGTGTTTTCCTCTGAATATACCAAAGGAATAGTAGTGCTTGATACCTGCTCCGCATTTGCATTGTTGCTTATTGCTAAACTTGCAACCAATGCTGTTAGAATAGATAATCTTGCTTTCATAAAAACATATTTTAAGTGTTTAATGCAAGCAATATGGCTATATGCGGCCTAATCAAATAGCAAAATTCAGTATTTAACGTGAGATATTTTCGATGGTGTATTTTTTGAGGCAATAGGGTGATTTTTAAATATTGTAATACCGACAATTAATTTGCAAATGACTATAAATCAGTAAATCAAAATGGCGGATGCTGTTCACCGATAATTTTTTTTGAGGTGGCGGAATTTTAAAATATGGTTAAATAAGTCGCAAATAATTTTAGATTTTGAACACTGAAATCGACATAATTGAAATGATAAATAGGCACAAAACGGGCGTATGCGGAATGTTTCTTAGGTTGAATGAGAGAGGGGGCGTGCAAATTTGCGGGGACTTATTTGTTTAAATTTTTGAATACAAAATCGGGTTCAAAGCCTTTCTGAATTAAATAAGCTGCTGTTTTACGGTTGCGTTCAAATGGCTGGAGGGCTCGTAGTTGTTTTAGTTTTTTGTCGCGTTCGGTTTCAAAGGCGTGTCGGTAATCCGCTTCGGGCAATTCGGCAAAGGCTTGTTTTATAATGTCTTTCGAAATGTGTTTCAAATGTAGTTGCATTGTTGTTTTAATGCGTCCCCAATGGTTGAAGCGCGTTTTGTCGCGTACAAAAGCAGTGGCGTAGCGCTGGTCGTCAACAAATCGGTCGTCAATCAATGCTTTTATAACCTCGGCGGCAACTTTTTGAGAGGCTCCCCAGCGATTCATTTTCTGTTGTAAATCGAAGGTACAACATTCTCCTTTTGCTGCTAAAAATTGGCATTTTTGCAATGCCTCGTCAAATGTTATTTCGCGTTCCATAGGGCACTTATCATTCTGTCTTTTTGGTAAAAATCTTTATGTGTTTTGATGTCGCTAAAACTTAAATTATCAAGCATTTGCGCAGTTTCGCTCCCAAATCGTTCATTTATTTCGAAGTATAATTCGCCACCATTTTTCAACCAAATTTGCGCATATTCTGCAATTTGTTTGTAAAACAATAATGGATTGCCGTTTGGCACAAACAGAGCTATATGTGGCTCAAAATCAAGCACATTAGCTCTCATTTGCAATTTTTCGCTTTCGGTAATGTATGGAGGGTTGCTGACAATAATATCGAAAGAGGCTGGCGTAAACTGCAAATTGTCAGCAAAAACACTCTTACACAGAAAGTTAACATTTGTATCATTTAAATCAGCATTTTTTTGAGCCACCTTTATTGCCTTTTCTGAAATATCTATTGCTGTAACTTCTGCGTTTTCAATCATTTTCTTTAATGCGATGGCAATACAGCCACTGCCTGTGCCAATGTCAAGAATTTTTGGCGAATTGGTATTATTCTGATTGATAATCAGTTGTACTAATTCAGCTGTTTCGGGGCGAGGAATTAGAACATCAGCATTAACTATAAATTTCAGTCCCATAAACCATTCATAACCAATTACATACTGAATTGGTTCACCGTTTGCGAGCCTTTTTAGTTGCAGTTGTAATTTTTCATAATCAGTTTGTGATATTTTTGCATCGGGATAGGCTATAGCCTGCACTTGCGACACGCCAAACTGTTCGAGCAATATGAAAATGATTTGCAGTACCTCGCGTTTCGGATAAATTGGCGCAAGTTGGCGGCGAATTTCAGTTTGAATGTCGGATATCGTTTTGTCCATAACACAAAAATAAAATGGAAGTTTTGAGTAACAAATTGACTGACGAATTTTTTATGCGCCGATGTCTCCAATTAGCCAAATTGGGGGCGGGCACAGTTGCGCCAAACCCGATGGTTGGTGCGGTTGTGGTTTGTGATGGCAAGATTATCGGCGAAGGTTATCATCATTGTTGCGGTGAAGCACATGCCGAAGTGAATGCAATAAATTCTGTAAAAAATGCAGAATTATTGAGTAAATCAACTATTTACGTTAGTCTTGAGCCTTGTAGTCATTTTGGTAAGACTCCGCCATGTGCCGATTTGATTATCAGCAAACATATTCCAAATGTTGTTGTTGGCATGGTTGACCCTTTTGGGAAAGTTAATGGCAATGGCATCAGCAAATTGCGCGCTGCCGGTTGTAATGTAAAAGTGGGTGTTTTAGAAACCGAATGCCGATGGTTAAATCGGGCTTTCATCACGTTTCATCAGAAGAAACGACCATACATAATATTAAAATGGGCGCAATCGGCTGATGGTTTTATTGATGCTGTACGGACAACTGAAAATGCTAATCCGCAATGGATTACAAACGACGCTTGTCGCAGTTTAGTGCATAAGTGGCGAGCTGAAACCGGCGCAATAATGGTTGGCTACAACACGGCATTGCTCGATAATCCGCAGCTGAATGTGCGAGCATGGAGCGGGCGTAATCCGCTGCGTATTGTTACAGATAAATATCTGCAACTTCCTAATAATCTTACACTTTTCGACCAGCAACAACCTGCTTGGCGACTGAATACCATAAATAATGACGCAAGCAAAAATCTGCAAAATGTAAAATTGCCTTGGGGAGCGGAAATGTTGCCAACACTAATGCGGAAGTTGTACGAAGCGGAAGTTAACCAGTTGATTATTGAAGGAGGCACGCAACTTCTTCAATCGTTTATTGAAGCCAATCTTTGGGACGAAGCACGTATATTTACAGGAACTTGCTCTTTTGGAAACGGCTTGGCAGCACCAAAAATCGAAGGTAATGTTAGAAGAGTTGAAATGATTGGAAATGTGGAACTTAAACAATTGACAATTGACAGTGCAAATCCTAACTCCTAAATACAAAGTCCATTTCAATGTCGGTGTTGCATATTGGAATGGTGTTGAAAATCTGACATTTAAATGCTATTCCGATTTTCTTGGCATCGGTTTGTCGCAAAATTTTGTCGTAAAAGCCGCGGCCACGCCCCATGCGATTGTTTTGTAAATCGAAAGCGACTCCCGGAACTATCACAAAATCAAGCAGATTCAAATTGTTTAATATTTCGCCGGCTGGTTCTTGTATTCCAAACTCGCCTTTCTTCATTTTTTCAAAACCTTCGTATCGCCTAAAAATTAGTGTATCACCTTCAACAATAGGAAGATATATGTTTTTTTGCTTATGCCATTTTTCGATAAATTGTTGAGTCGGCATTTCATCGGGGAGAGCCCAGTAGGCTGCAAAATTTTTTGATTGTCTAAACCACTTATTTTGTTCTATTTGCGAAAAAACCGCATCTGCTTCACATTGTTTTTCGGTGGCGGAAAGTTGCGATTTTAGTTGAGTAACTAATCGTCTAAGTGATTGTTTGTCAACTGGATAAATATTTTTTACCATAATCAGTATTTTGAATTGCTAAATAAGCCGAAATTATCGTATGATTTCTACATTTGCGCAAAATTTGAATTATGAATTTCACAGGATTGATTGTCGGCATAATATTATTTCTTTTTATCGGTTCATTCCATCCTTTGGTAATTAAAGCCGAATATTATTTCGGTAAACGCATTTGGTGGACTTTTTTTGTTTCAGGAATTATTTTGTCGGCAGCTTCTACGTTGATTGATAGCGAAATAGCATCAATGTTGGTTGGTACAATTGGTTTTGGAATGTTTTGGTCAACAATCGAGATTTTTAAGCAGCACAAACGGGTATTGCTTGGGCGTGCCAAACGAAATCCGAATCGCAAATACGAAGGTTTGATGTTAATAATCGCACCTGTTGGTATTTCGCTCAATTTCAGTGGGATAATTGTTGGTGCGGCTACATTTTTGATAATGGCGGCAGGGCATTATTCGTGTATTAAGGCCGAGTATTATTTTACGAAAAAAAGTTGGATTGCCTATCTTGTTTTGGGAATGGCAGCTATTGTTGTTTCGCTGTTTGCTGAAAATCTGATAGTTTCAGCAATAATGAGTATTTTCGGCTTTACTTGTATGTGGGGAATTGGCGAGGTTATTCAGCAAGAAAAACGCGTTGAGAAAGGTTGGTTTCCAAAGAATCCGAATCGGAAATAGAAATCAAAAAAAATGACTTCGGAAAACCACATTCCGAAGTCAACTTGGGGTTCCTTCAAATTGTATTTTTTCTGGGGTGCGTTTGTTCTCTCTTGTTGAACGATTCGAAAATAGCAACACAACAACGATTCATATTTGCCAATTCAAATTTGGCGGCAATAAATTCAAATTCGGCGACTAAAAAGTAAAATTTGGTGTAAGTGTATTTGAGTGTTTTTTTTTGACGAAATGGGTTTTTAAAACAATATTCGGCTGTTTACAAAAGCGTAAAAATCAATAAGTTTGTAAAAAAACTGATGTTAAGACAATTTTTATCAGCATTACTAATAGTTGCATCAGGTATGACAGTCGCTTGTGCTCAACACGCAGAAAGTCAGTCTGATAAGCCGGTTGTTACTGGCGCTGAGCGTATAGCCGATTATTTGCCAATGCTTAGAAACAAGCAAGTGGCAATTGTTGCTAACCAGACTTCGGTTGTTGAGCAAACGCACCTTGTTGATACTCTGTTAAGTTTGGGTGTTAATATTAAATGTGTTTTTGCGCCTGAGCATGGATTCCGCGGGACAGCCGATGCGGGCGAACATGTGAGTAGCAGCACAGATGCCAAGACAGGATTGCCAATTGTTTCGCTTTATGGCAATCACAAAAAGCCAACAACCGGCGATTTGCGGAGCGTAAATATCGTTTTGTTTGATATTCAAGATGTCGGAGTGAGATTTTACACTTATATTTCAACATTGCATTATGTTATGGAAGCGTGTGCCGAAAGTAATATTTCACTATTTGTTCTCGACCGTCCTAATCCAAACGGTTTTTACATTGACGGCCCTGTGCTTGATACAGCCAACCGCTCGTTTGTGGGCATGCACCCTGTGCCTATTGTTCACGGAATGACGATTGCCGAATATGCACAAATGATTAATGGCGAAGGCTGGCTTGCAAATGCTGAAAAGTGCGATTTGAAAATTGTCCGGTGTTTAAATTACTCACATACAACCCGTTATCAACTGCCAATAAAGCCATCGCCCAATTTGCCAACTTATCGCTCAGTGTTGCTATATCCTTCGTTAGGATTGTTTGAAGGCACGTTTATGAGTGTGGCGCGTGGCACCGATTTTCCATTTGAAGCGTTCGGACATCCGGATTATCAGAGTGCGATTTTCGAATTTGAGCCCAAAAGTGTAGCTGGTGCAAAAAATCCGCCTTTTAAAAATATGGTTTGCAGGGGGCTTGATTTGCGCCATATCAGCATTGATAAACTCGAAAATATTGCGCGAATCAATCTTAAATATCTGATTGACAGTTATCAATATTTTAAATCGAATCCAAAATTTTTCAATTCATTTTTCACAAAACTTGTAGGTACGGCTCAACTGCGTCAGCAAATTGAGCAGGGTTTGGCAGAAGATGAAATTCGGGAATCGTGGCAAATTGATTTGTCAGATTTTCAGCGGATTAGAAAGAAATACCTTTTGTACGAAGATTTTTAATCACGGCTCGATTGCGTCGGCGGATTCGTCTGCGTTTTCTTTTGCGCTGGAGTTTTGTAGTACACATCAATAGCAACAAGCATAGCTGTAAAGCCCCAAAAAGGAACGGAGGCTTTATCGGTGTCAAGAAAATCGTTTAGTACGCCATGAAAATAGTATGTGAACAAGCCGACAATTGCTGATAATCCGATGGTTGCTAACATTTTATTGCTGGTGTGGCGTATAGCGCGGATGCCCGTTATGATTGTTGCAATCATTATTGCGATAAGTGTAATTGGACCAAGTATGCCTTCTTCGGCAAGTGGACCAAGATATTCGCTATGCGCATTGCCCAAATCGCCTTCGTTTGTACTTATGATTGTGCGTTCGTACGACATTTGGTAAGGTGCGTAGTAGAACATGTATGTTCCTGGACCCCAACCAAATATTGGTTTTTCGGCAAACATTCGCAATGCGCAGTTCCAGCGGTTGATGCGTTCAAGGTTTGATGCGTCGGTTGAAACGTTGCTTATTGACTGTACGTGTTCAGCTAAATCGGTTGAGGAATCTTGATTGTTTGAGCGTAAGTCGCGCATTAGTGTAGATCGGAAAAGCGTCGTGTAGGGAAAGAGTGTAGATCTCGGTGGTCGCCGTAT
>CALBPW010000422.1 GCA_937899145.1 uncultured Bacteroidota bacterium | reverse complement strand
GAGGGTATTGTAAACGAGCCAATTTTTTTTTGCGGGTTGATAGTAATTGAATTGAGAAGTTTTGAAGGAGTCCGCCAAAATTTTTTCAGCTTGAAAAGAATGTAAAGTTTCAATTACTTTTTCGTTGCCGGAAATAATAATATCCATAATTTACACCGCAATTTTCAATTCATCGCTCATAATGTCTGCAAGGGTAATTCTGTACATGCAGGCAATTTGTTGTTTGGCGAGTGAAGAATTTTGTTGCTCTTTCATTTTTTCAGCCTCATCGTAACTTTTCAAAGCGTCTTGCATTGAGGAATCGACTTCCTTCAAGCGAGCTCTAATTTCAGTATCAACCAAAGAAAACTGCTTGGCAATAACTTCCTCAATTTTTTTGACAAGGTCAAGTACAGCCTGTTTGTGAACACGAGCATAAAAATCATCGAATCTTTTACTACGCTTTTTATCGTCACGCTCCGCAAGAATAACTGAAAGTTCGCTATCTGTAAGAATAAGCCTGTCATTGAGGCGATCTCCAATAAAGTTGGCAACTTCATTTCTCAATTTGTCAATTTCCTGTTCGATAACTTCAATTTTGATATCCAATTTCTTGCCGCCGTAAGTGCCGCTATTTACGATTTTCAAATGCTGAATAAATTCCGACATATATTGATTAATGCTGTCAAAAGCCTCATCACCAATCTGCTTTCCTTCTTTGGCAGCACGTTTTTTCATTTCTGCCAATTCATCGGCAATTTTTTTTGAATGGTCAACAGTCTTTTTTTCTCGCGGATGATAACTGCAACTTGAACCTCTGTCACTGCAGAAATCCATAATGCAACAGAAACCGCAATCCATAACGCAACAGTCGCCGATACAACAACCCATAAACAAATCACGCTCCTATTTTAAAATTGATTATTCTATAGCGATAGAATAATTTGTCACTGTAATTTTCGCAACAATGCTTGAGTTTTCAACTCAGATTTATGTTCTCTTCCATAGAGCCCCGATATAATTTTTCCTCGCTGAATATTTTTAGTTGCCACTGATTTTGACATCAACATAACAAAGTCATCAACTTCAACGTTATCGACAACGCCGGATTGAGCCAAAATTTTAACGTGCGAACCGATTTTTGCTCTGCTTGCAATTCCGGATTGACAAACTATGTGAGAATCAGCACCAATTTTGACATCGTGCGCAATGACAACCAAATTTCCGATTAAAGTTCTTTCGTCAATAACAGTATCTGACAAAGTACCGCGCTGAATGATTGAATTACAACCGATTTGAACGCCGTCATTTAAAACTGCGCGACCAATACCGAAAAAACATTTGGCTTGCCCGTCTTCATCGTAGTGCAGAAAACTTTTTGCGCCGATTTTTGCGCCGGAATGAATCACGCAATTATTTTTTATAACAGATCCGCTACCAATATTAACATTCGATTCAATCAAGCAATTTTCGCCAATTTCAACATCATCGCCGATTGTTACGAACGGTTCAATAATTGTTCCTTCGCCAATCTCAACATTATTGCCGCACATAAAATTATTTTTCGGCTCATATTTTGGCGAAAGATTGTAATTTTTGCGAGGACCCGACTCAACAAAAAAATTTGCAATTTTAGCCAGCGCAGAAATTATTTCGCCGTAAATGCAGTAGATAAAAATTTTATCGGAAAAATTTATGCGCGGTTCAGTCAAAATAACTTTCGCTTTGGTAATAGAAATATCTTTGTCGGAAAACGCAACCGCCAAATCATTTTCATCAGCTTCATCGGCATAAGCAATATTTTTAATCTCAAAATTTTTATCGCCAACTATCGACAAATTAAAATTTTCAGCGATATTAACTAATTTCATCGCCACCAGCCTTTGAATCTGTCAGCCAACCTGTGAAGATTAGATTTTTGAGATTTTTCTTTCGGGCGAGTGTAAGCAGGATTAACTTTCAACCTGAGCCTACTGCAAATATCTTCCATTTGTCGAGCAGTTTTAGTTTCAACTTGGTCGATAATAGCGTTGAGTTGTTCAGAAACATTTTTAATTTTCTCATAATCTTATAGTTTTTATTTGTTTATTCTAATTTTATTTCCTTCGTCGTGCTCTGACGATGCTGAGACAAAACGGGAAAGCCTCACCCCCGACCCCTCTCCTAAAGGCGAGGGGAGTGAAAAGCAAAAGCCGAGTTCATCCTTGCGGATGTCTCGGCGGAAATTTTCTCTGAGTGTGTGCTACTTGACTTCGTTGGCAAGAGTGCCAGGGTCTCGTCTTACGTCCCAGAAGGCAACGATATAGATAATGTCGCCGTCGATACGATAGACGATTTTGTCGAGCTGGTTCATGACATAGCTTCTGTACATCACTGCGCGGTCGGCTAACAGAGGCTCTACAGGGCCAATGTTGGGACTGCTCTCAATGAGACGGCGCGTCTGGCGCACTTCCTTCATGAACTTGTCGCGCCTGTCCTTGCCGAACTCCTTGCGGATGTACTTGGCTATTTGGCGAATCTGTTCTTTCGCCAGGTCGGTGATGATGGATTTCATATAGCCTCGGCCGTTGCAAGTTTGCGGTCTTCTTCTGCAAATTCCTTTTCCAACTCGTCCATTGCCTCGTCGAAGTCATACACGCGCCCCTCGTCGATGTCACGTTCGCTCCGGTCAATCATGTCGTTGATTTCAGCCATCGTGTAGGGCTTCAACGGCTCTTGTTGCCGTGCGTAGTTGGCCAGCTGAACGCTAAGCCAGAGCATGTTGCTCGGCGAGAGGGTACCTGTCAGGTAGTCGCGCAGGCTGTTCAGTGCATCTTTACTCATATCGCTTCCTTTCTTTTTGTTATTACGGTGCAAAGATACGAATAAGCGAGCGAAAATGCAAATAAATTTGCAATTTTCCGAGC
>CALBPW010000421.1 GCA_937899145.1 uncultured Bacteroidota bacterium | reverse complement strand
CAGGTTTTTGTTTTGACACGAATTTCTATACAAAGAAAAAAGAATGAAGAGTTCAATATTCTTCATTCTTTTTATTTTGTTAACAACAAGTTGTGTGTAGCGTGGTGCTTTTAATCAATTAAATTCAGCAATCTGCGCCAACGGATATTTTTTGGGAATGGTTGGTCTTTATCTGATGAGAACCAAATCATTGATGCTTTGCCAACAATATGATTTTCAGGCACAAACCCCCAATAACGCGAATCGAGTGAGTTGTGCCGGTTGTCGCCCATCATCCAGTAATAATCCATTTTGAAAGTGTAACAGTCTGATAATTCACCATTTATATAGATACTGCTATCACGAACCTCAAGGTCGTTTTCTTCGTAAATATCTATAATTCGTTGATATATAGGGAGATTAGCTAAATTTAAATTGATGGTAACACCTTTTTTAGGTATCCAGAGTGGGCCAAAATTATCCTCGTTCCATGCGTAGTTTTCGCTATGCGGAAAAATGTTTGAATTGTAGCCAACCCCAGCATTTACGCGTTGTACTTTTTTTACAAACCGATAGCTTTTCAGGTCTTCAGCCATTTTTTCGGTAAGTGGCAGTTGGTAGTAGCCGTCGTCAAGGAATCCGTGGTTGATGTCTTCAACTGATAATCCTAATTTTTGTAGTGATTTTTTGCTAAAGGCCGTTCCGTCGGTAAAAATATCGTATCGATATTGCTTGTCGCCAATTTCGGCTTGTGCCGTACTGTTTATAAATACTTGTCCATCAACTATTTTTAAAGTGTCGCCAGGTATGCCAATGCAGCGTTTGATGTAGTTTTCGCGTTTATCGACAGGACGGTAACCAATTGTAAAATGTTTCCAAATTTTGTCGCGACCATAATCGCGGACAAGTTGGTGGTAGCTTGGCGCCTGATTTTCAAGGCAAACGGTATCGCCTTCAGGAAAATTGAAAACAACTACATCGTTGTTGCGGATTTTGCGGATACCTGCCATTCTTTTGTAATCGCGTTGCCAAATATCTGAATATGAGCGTGTTGTGGCTGTGAATGGCATTGTGTGGTGTACAAATGGAACTGCAATTGGTGTTATCGGTTTTCGAGGGCCGTAAGTGTACTTATTTACAAACAGATAGTCGCCAACAAGTAGCGATTTTTCCATTGACGATGAGGGAATTGTGTATGCCTCAAATAGAAATGTGCGTATTAGTGATGCAACAACAACGGCAAAAATTATTGCGTCAATCCATTCAACGGTTTTAGTTTGTTTTTTGACGCCTTTCTTTTTCCAAAAAGCCCAATGTACTTTTTTGGTTATGTAGATGTCGAAAATGATGGGCAAACCAAGCAGCCACCACAATCCACCATTCCATATAATCCACAAAATGTAAATTACTGTTACAATGCTGAATTTTATAATGTCTTTTTTCGATGGTTTTTCCATGTCTTATTTGCTTAAAATTGAATCAAATACATCTTTCATACTATAAATGCCTTTTTTGCCAGCCATAAATTCGGCAGCAACAACAGCACCAAGTGCAAATCCTTTGCGGTTGAAGGCTTCGTGGCGGATTGTAATTTCATCGGCTTCAGAGCGATAGAAAACTTCGTGTGTTCCGGGCACTTCGCCAATGCGTTCTGATGTAATAGATAGTTCATTGTCAGTATGTTCGGCAGTGTTCACCCATTTGTTTAAGCGCGGGTTTGCTTTTACAATATCTTCGCCAAGAGTGATGGCAGTCCCACTTGGCGCGTCTAATTTGTGAATATGATGTATCTCATTCATTCTCACGCTATAATCGGAAAACGACGCCATCATTTCGGCTAATCGGCGGTTCAGTTCGAAAAACAAATTTACTCCAAGGCTGAAATTTGATGCGTAAAGGAATCCGCAGTTGTGTTTTTCGCATTCCTCCTCCACCATTGGACGTTTGTCGAGCCAGCCTGTTGTGCCGGTAACTACAGGAACGCCTGCGGCAAAACATTTCAGATAATCGGCAACAGCCGACTCTGGAAATGTGAACTCAATAGCCACATCAGCAGTTTTAAACTTCTCACTTTCAATGTCTTGCATATTGTCTTTATCGATTGTCAGCACAACTTCGTGCCCTCTTTTTACGGCGATGGCTTCAATTTCGTGCCCCATACGGCCGTACCCGATTATTGCTAATTTCATTTTGTCAAACTTTTTTGTGAATTTTAATGCAAATGTTTATCGAATTTTGCTAACAATCAAACGAAAACCAAAAAAACTTATTATTTTCCTGTTAACCAATTCTTCAAAATTTGTTTTCCATTAGGTGTTAGCACGCTTTCAGGGTGAAATTGTATGCCATGAATGTCGTAGGTTTTATGCCGGAGACCCATAATTTGCCCTTCGCCACTTTCGGCTGTAATTTCCAAGCAATCAGGCAGATTATCTTTCGATACCACCCAACTATGATAGCGCCCCATTGTTATTTGCGATGGTAACCCGTTGAAAATGTAATCGTTACTAAATTGTGTACCTTCGGTTGCTACACCATGAAATACATCGTCAAGATTGATAAGTTTTCCACCAAACACTTCGCCAATAGCTTGATGCCCGAGGCAAACGCCGAATATCGGACGCCGCCCTGCGTATGTGCGGATAACATCAAGTAGCAAGCCTGCCTCTGCTGGTATGCCCGGTCCGGGGCTTAGTATTATTTTGTCGAAGTCGGCAAGTTGCTGAAGTTCAAACTGATCGTTGCGAACTACGCCCACATCAGCGCCAAGTTCGGCAACCATGTGCGCCAAGTTGTAAGTAAATGAGTCGTAATTGTCGATTATTATTGTTTTCATAATTTTTCTGCTGTTTTAATGGCTTTTACAAGCGCGCCTAATTTATTGTTACATTCTTCTAATTCATATTGATCGTTGCTTTTGGCAACAATGCCACTGCCTGCTTGAAACCAAAGTTCGTTGTTTCGGCTTATAAAGGTGCGAATTACGATGGCTTGATTCAGATTTCCATTTAGCCCGATAAAACCGATGCAACCGCCGTACGCGCCACGATTGTGTGGCTCCAACTCGCTGATAATCTGCATTGCACGTACTTTTGGCGCGCCACTAAGCGTGCCTGCTGGGAAAGTATCGGCAAAAGTAGCGATTTTGTCGGCGCCAACATTCAGTGTTCCGCTTACTCGGCTGACTAAGTGAATTACATGGCTATAGAACTGCATATCTTTGTAAAAATCTACTTTTACATTGTGGCAATTGCGGCTAAGGTCGTTGCGCGCAAGGTCAACAAGCATCACGTGTTCAGCATTTTCTTTGGCATCGTTGCGCAAAAAATCAGCATTTTTATGGTCTTGTTCCTGATTACCAGTGCGTTTGGTGGTGCCAGCAATTGGGTCGATGTAGGCGGTATCGCCCTCAATGCGATTGTGTGTTTCAGGCGACGAGCCAAAAATCCGAAATCCGCCAAAATCGAAATAGAACAAGTACGGGCTTGGATTGATGCTGCGCAATGCGCGGTAAAGTTTAAAGTCATCGCCCTCGTATCTCTGTATAAATCTTCGGCTTATAACAATCTGAAAAACATCGCCACGCAAGCAGTGCTGAATGCAACGGCGTATGTTGGCTTTGTGTTGCTCATCGGTAAGGGTTGATGTTGTTTCGCCTGTCGGTTTAAAGTCGTACGCAACAACGTTCTGCTTGTTAATCAAGCGGATAA
Source organism: uncultured Bacteroidota bacterium (assembly GCA_937899145.1). Lineage (GTDB taxonomy): Bacteria > Bacteroidota > Bacteroidia > Bacteroidales > SZUA-534 > RUG13583. The sequence goes on along the minus strand of CALBPW010000421.1, from coordinate 282 downwards.
GTCGCTCAATTTCAGCTTCATCGCCCAGCGTGATAAGTTGCATTGTGTTGTTAAAATGGTCGAAAACGATGATGTCTTTGTATAATATGTAAAAAATATCAGGGGCGTCGTTTTTCTCCATTGTGCTGTCTTTCACATTGATATCTTCAAAGTATCGGACAGCGTTGAATGTTGTATAACCATAAAGTCCGCAAAAGTTATTGCCATCGCCTTCAACGTTGAAACATCTTATAAATGAATTAATTGCATCGGTAACAGTTTTTTTGGCATCACCTTTTTTAT
>CALBPW010000420.1 GCA_937899145.1 uncultured Bacteroidota bacterium | reverse complement strand
GCATAATGTACTAAAAATCAGAAAAATATTCTATATGTATTTACTATAGTTTTTGAAACAGCATTAAATTTTAGCATCGGGGTAGATTTTGTATTTCAATTTTTGTAAAAAAAAAAGCCATACTGCAATGTATGGCTTTTAATTATGTCTAGCACATTTAATATTTATTGAGTAACTACGAACGCGGGTGGAATCGTTGGATAGTATCGCGCAGATATTCTTTATCAAGATGTGTGTAAACCTCGGTTGTGGTTATCGACTCGTGTCCAAGCATCTCTTGTATGGCGCGCAAATCAGCACCGCCTTCAAGTAGGTGAGTGGCAAACGAGTGGCGGAAGGTGTGTGGACTAATCTTCTTTTTCAAATCTGTCTTCTCAGCCAAATTCTTGATTATTGTAAACACCATAACACGTGTCAGCATTTGTCCACGACGATTTAGAAATAATATATTTTCGTCTTTTTTGTTGACGGCCTGATTCTCGCGAGTGTTGTGTATATATAGTGTGATGGCGTCTTTTACACTTCTGCCGATAGGTACTAAACGTTCGCGGTCGCCTTTACCTTTGATTTTTAAGTAACCTTCGTTAATGTTAACATCAGTTATGCGCAGTTGTATCAGTTCCGATACACGTAAGCCGCATCCGTAAAGAGTCTCAAGCATTGCACGGTTGCGGTAGCCGTTTGCGCTATTTAAATCAATAGCATTTATTAGCATATTAATCTCCTCTGGCGATAAAACTGATGGCAGTTTGCGCGCCGTTTTTGGAGTTTCAATCATTGCGGTTGGGTCGGTTTCCAAAATATCGTGTGCAACTAAATATTTGAAGAACGATTTTATGCCTGACAATATTCGAGCTTGTGAACTTGCGCTCATACCATTCTCGTTAATCAAATCAATAAACTTGCGAACATCAGCCTGTTTAACATCTGCAGGCTCCACATCGCCTTTTCCTTTTTTAACAAAATCAAGGAATTTCTGTAAGTCTTTGCAATAAGCGTCAATTGTATTCATTGACACTGCTTTCTCCAACCTAAGATAGTTGCGATAGCTTTCTTGATAATCTGACCAAATCATAGTTAACATTAATTAAATTGTATGTTTCATTTTTTTTATTTCGATGTAAACATAATACGATTTTTAAAAATAAATGTTTCTGTTTTAAATAATTTTTTAAAAATGGTATGTTTGCACAATAAAAAAGTTTTATTTAATCACAACATAATATGAATCTAATCGAACAAATAAGGGAGAATGCCAAGCGGCAGAAAAAGACCATTGTTTTGCCCGAAGGCTACGAGGAACGTACTATTAAAGCTGCCGATGCTGTAATAGAGCAGGGGATAGCTGACATTATTTTAATTGGAAATAAGGCTGAATTGGAGGAAAAAGCTGAAAATTTTGGGCTGAAAAACATCGGCAAGGCGCAAATTATCGACCCTGAAAATCATCCTTATAAGCAACAATTTGTCGACAAACTTGTTGAGTTGCGCAAAAACAAAGGAATGACACCTGAGGAGGCTGAGCGATTGCTTAAAAATCCGCTTTACTTGGGCGCAATGATTGTTAAAATGGGTATGGCGCAAGGCGAAGTGGCGGGAGCCGACAATGCCACTGGCGATGTGCTTCGGCCTGCTTTCCAAATTGTCAAAACAAAACCCGGAATATCTTGTGTATCAGGTGCTTTTATAATGATACTGAAAGATAAATCGTACGGCGATAATGGCATTATGGTTTTTGCCGATTGTGCCGTTTTGCCAGTGCCTGACGCTAAAGAACTTGCACAAATTGCCGTTGAAGCAGGTAAAACTGCTAAGGCAATTGCCGGTATTAAAGACCCGAAAGTGGCAATATTGAGTTTCTCAACTAAAGGCAGCGCTAAACACGAAACTGTTGACAAAGTGATTGAGGCAACACGCATTGCCAAAGAGATGGCTCCTGATATGAACATTGATGGCGAATTGCAAGCCGACGCCGCTATTGTGCCAACAGTAGCCAAAAAGAAGGCTCCGGGTAGCGGTATTGCAGGTTCGGCTAATGTGCTTGTATTCCCATCGCTCGAAACGGGCAACATCGCCTACAAACTTGTTCAACGTCTTGGAAATGCCGAGGCTTACGGCCCAATTCTGCAAGGCATGGCAGCTCCGATAAACGACTTGTCGCGCGGCTGCTCGGTTGAGGATGTTATCAATGTTATTGCTATTACTTGTAATCAGGCTATCGCCATAAATCAATAATTATGAATGTTTTAGTACTTAATTGCGGAAGCTCGTCGCTCAAGTATCAACTTATCGATATGAACACAAAAAGTGTTCTGGCAAAAGGTATTTGCGAAAAAATTGGTATCGAAGGCGCTTCGCTAACACACAAACCTACAGGCAAAGATAATTTGGTGGTTACCGAACCAATGCCCGACCATAAAGCAGCCGTAAAACTTGTGATGAATGCGTTGCTTGATGCTAAATATGGCGTTATCAATAATATTAGCGAGATTCAAGCCGTAGGACACCGTGTTCTGCACGGTGGCAAATATTATAGTGGCTCAATCATTATTAACGATGATGTTAAACGTGTGATTCGCGAGTGCTTCGACCTTGGTCCGTTGCACAATCCTGCTAATCTTATCGGTATTGAGGCTTGCGAGGCTCTTATGGGTAACATTCCGCAAGTTGCGGTTTTCGACACAGCATTTCATCAAACAATGCCAGTGAAGGCGTATTTATATGCGCTGCCATACGAATATTACGAAAAGTACGCCATTCGCAAGTATGGTTTTCACGGAACAAGCCACTGGTATGTTTCGGGACGCGCTATCGATTTTGGAAAACTTGACCCCGAAAAATCGAAAGTGATAGTCGCGCATCTTGGCAATGGCGCAAGTATTTCAGCCGTTGTCGGTGGCAAATGCGTTGATACAAGTATGGGATTGACACCGCTCGAAGGCTTGATTATGGGAACCCGTAGTGGCGATGTTGACCCGGCCGTTGTTCAATATATTGCTAACAAAGAACAAAAATCGGTTGATGAGGTTCTTAACATCTTAAACAAAAAATCGGGTGTGCTTGGCGTATCTGGCGTATCGAGCGACTTCCGCGACCTTGAAGCCGCCGCCAATGCTGGCAACGAACGTGCACAAATCGCATTCGACGGCTTCATCTATCGGGTTGCCAAATATATTGGCAGTTACGTTGCAGCAATGAACGGTGTTGATGCAATCGCCTTTACCGCCGGTCTTGGCGAAAATAATGGAGCCGCACGTCAGGCAATATGCGATTATCTGACTTATCTTGGCATCGAACTTGATACCGAAAAAAACAAAATTCGAGGCGAAGAGGTGGTTATTTCAACCGCATCGTCGAAAGTTAAAGTGATGGTTATCCCGACTAACGAAGAACTTGCCATTGCAATGGAAACAGTAAAACTTGTGAAATAGTTTCAAAATAGTTTTCATTTTTAAGGCTTTCATCTGATAGGGGTGAAGGCCTTTTTTATTGATGTATAAGCAGATATTGTGGCGTGAAATGCCGGCTTAAAATAACCTGCAAGTTATTGGGTATTATGTTAGAAGGGACTACGCAAAATCCTGCTGATTCATAATTATGCTCAAACAAATTTTATTCATTTGCTAAACTTAAGCAGTTGTTATACTTTTGTTGAGTGAATAGAAAAATGCAACATATTTAAGCAAAGAATCCTACTGATTGCTAATTATTTATGAAATACAAAAATACGATGAACAACAAACTTCTGACCCTTAGCATCGCCCTGATGGCATCGCTATCAGCCGTTAACGCACAAGAGCTGCCCGCTTTACCGCCTATGCCTGCCGTTGGCGAACAGGGACCGACAGGTAGCGTAGAAATGGACAATTCCGATACTTTCAGCGAAGTGCAACTCGACATTCCTATTGCCAACGGACCTTTCCAACCCAACTGGGAATCTATCGAAAGCAACTATCCGGGCACACCCGAGT
>CALBPW010000419.1 GCA_937899145.1 uncultured Bacteroidota bacterium | reverse complement strand
TAGTGACTGGAGTTCAGACGTGTGCTCTTCCGATCTGTCACGGCTATACATTGCGCGAGCGGATATATTCCCACGAGAGGTAATTCTCGTAACTCATACATACTTGAGCCGCAAATTCGTTGGCTGTTTTCAGAGCTGGCAACCAATCGACTGTTTCGTCATTGATAACGTTTTGAATTTGAGACATTTGTGTAAGTTGATACACAAGCCCGGCTGTAAATGTATCGCCTGCTCCTATTGTACTAACCGATTGAATGTCACAACCATTAACATGTGTATTTCCTTGCATCGAATATTGAATTGCGCCATCTTTTCCTTTGGTGATAATCAATGCTTTAGCTCCTAATGCACTTATGCGGCTCCATGCTTGGTCGCCATCGGTGGTTTTAAAAATGGTTTCAATATCTTCGTCAGATGCCTTAACAAGATGCGCAAGTGACACACAATCTTCGATATAGGGTATTAGTTGACTGAGGTACGGACGATCTGACGCACGGAAATTCGGGTCGTAGATAAGCAACGCTCCGCTGTTTTTTGCCTTTTGCAGAAAACGTGTTAATACATCGTGGGCACGACTATTGAGCGCAAAAAACGAACCAAAAACAATTACATCGCCACGATGCACATTAGGGAACATCATCTGTTTGTAATCGTCTAAATCGTTCTTATAGAAGGTGTAATGCGCTTTGTTATCTTTGTCGAGATGCGCAAATGCAAGATTGGTATGAACAGTATCAGACAAATAGATGTAATTGGCTCCTACGTGATTTTGTGCAAGAAAATCGAGAATCAACCGCCCGTTTTGGTCAACCGACAAATATGATATGTGATTGACTCCTAAGCCCAAACGCCCAAGCGATATGGCTGTGTTAAGCATCGAGCCTCCGGGTTTTGCTCGCATATTATCAAAATCGTGTGTAATAATGTCAAGTACTATTTCTCCTAATGTGTAAATCATAATACCAAAGTTTTTCTGTTTTAAAACGATACCACTTTACGTATTGTCCCCAAAAAAGTTCAGTTAAAGTTTAGGGTTTAATGTGTAAAGTTTAGAGGGAAGATGTTTAGATAACTAAACTTCTCACCTCTAAACTCTTACCTTTCACCATCTTGCATTTCACTTCTCACTTTTTTAAGCAAGTTTCAAATCGGCACAAATTGTTGCGATTTTTTGGTTCAATTTTTCGGCAACTGCGTCATAATCAGCGGCTTTTTCGAGCGGCATTTTTGTTCCGATGTAGAATTTGATTTTTGGCTCAGTTCCCGACGGACGCACTGAAACTATTGTGCCATCGGCTGTCATGAATTGCAGAACGTTTGATTTTGGCAATGTGATTTCGGTTTCAGCTTTCGTCTTCAAATCAACTGCTTTGCTCAGTTTGTAGTCTTTGATGCAAACAACCTCAGACCCTGCAATTGATTTAGGCGGATTGCTGCGGAAGTCGCTCATCATCTGTTGAATTTCTTCAGCTCCCGATTTGCCCTTTTTCACAACATTGATAAGTTTTTCGCGATAGAAGCCATATTTTACATAAATCTCCGCAAGCAAGTCGAATATTGATTTTCCTTGGCTAAATGCCCAAGCGGCAGCCTCGGCAATCAGCGACGATGACATTACGGCATCTTTGTCGCGGACAAAATCGCCACACAAGTAGCCGTAGCTCTCTTCACCGCCACCAATAAATTTCTTAATGCCTTCGTTGCGTTTGATGGCATCGGCAATAAACTTGAAGCCTGTCAGCACATCGTAGTATTCAACGCCAAAATCCTTAGCCATTGCGGCAAGCAGCTCGGTTGTTACTATCGTTTTGACAATAAACTCTTTACCTTGCAATTTGCCGTTCTCTTTCCATTTGGTAAGCAGGTAATAAATAAGTATTGAGCCTGTTTGGTTGCCATTGAGCAGTTCAAATTCGCCCTTATTGTTGCGGGCGGCAATGCCCACGCGATCGGCATCAGGGTCAGTTGCAATAACAAGCGACGCACCTGTTTCTTTGGCTTTTTCGATTGCCATTGCCATTGCAGCCGGTTCCTCCGGGTTAGGCGATTTTACGGTCGGGAAATTGCCATCGTTAACATCTTGTGCCTCAACGTGTATGATGTTCTCAAATCCGTAATTTTTAAGGCTTGCCGGCACTAATTTAACGCCTGTACCATGTATCGGAGTATAGACAATTTTCATGTCTTTATTTTTGGCGATAATCTCTGGCGACAGTGTAAGTTCCTTAATACGTTCAAGATACACTTTGTCAACATCATCACCAATAATGGTTATGCCGTCGTTTCCGCTACCCCATTTAACCTCGTCAACTGAGGTTATTTTTTGCACTTCGGCAATTATGTTAGTGTCGTGCGGAGCAATAATCTGCGCTCCATCGTCCCAATAAACTTTGTAGCCGTTATACTCTTTGGGATTATGCGATGCTGTTACTACAACTCCACTTTGGCAGCCAAGCAAGCGGATTGCGAACGAGAGTTCGGGCGTAGGACGCAATGAGTCAAACAGATACACTTTAATGCCGTTGGCTACAAAGATGCGTGCTGCAGCCTCGCAAAAAGTGCGGCCATTGTTTCGGCAATCGTGAGCCAATGCAACTTTAATTTCTTTTCCGGCAAATTGTTTGAGCAGATAGTTGCACAAACCTTGTGTCGCCATTCCAACAGTATAGATGTTCATACGATTAGTACCTGCGCCCATTATTCCGCGCAAGCCTCCGGTTCCAAATTCCAAATCGCGGTAAAACGACTCAATAAGTTCATTTTCATCGTTTTCCATCATGTTTTTCACTTGTTGTTTGGTCTCGTTGTCAATTGAAGCGGTGTCGAGCCATGCTTGTGCGCGTTGCTTAACGGTTTGTAACAAATCTGTTTCCATATCTTTAAAGTTTAGAAAGTTTTAAATTTTGATTTTTTGTTGGTTTAAGTTGTATCGCTTGTACTGTTATTAGCCGATTAATTAAGCGATTAGCCCATTATGCAATTAAGCGTTTCAGTTTTCAGTTTTTTCAACATTGCGTCAAGGCTATCAGTCCAATATGGAATGGTTATGTTGAATTTCGATTTTATTTTCGATTTGTCGAGTACTGAAAAGGCCGGACGCTTAGCTGGTGTTGGATATTGCTCGCTACGGATTGGATTGACACGGCAATTAATTCCCTCGTGACGGAAAATGTGTTGCGCAAAATCGTACCAACTGCAAACGCCTTCATTGGTATAGTGAAACAAATCGGTATAAGGTTTTGGTTGTGCCTGTAACTGTGGCAATATCTGCAAGATAGCATTGGCAAGATCGCGTGCGTAAGTTGGTGTCCCTACTTGGTCAAAAACGACATTCAGCTCATCGCGCTCAAAGCCGTATTTTATCATCGATTTAACAAAATTTTTGCCGTAAGTTGAATAAAGCCAAGCGGTTCTGATCACAATGGCATTGATGTCGGAATATAAAATAAGGTGTTCGGCATCGCATTTTGTTTTACCATAAATCGAACTTGGGATTGGCACATCTTCCTCGTCGTAAGGACGATTTTTTTCGCCATCAAACACATAATCTGTCGAAATCTGGATTAGGAAAAATCCGTATTTGCCAGCCATTTCTACAATCATATCAATGGCTGTGGTATTGAGTTTGAATGCCAATTCCTGATTAGATTCGGCCGCATCAACTGCCGTATAAGCTGCGCAGTTTATCAGGAAATCGAACTTTGGCTGACTTTGAAAAAACTGATTAAGACTATTGATATTGGTGATGTCTAATTCAGCGACATCAGTAAAAACAAATTCATAATCAGTATATTGCGATGAAAGCTCACGAACTTCGTTGCCAAGTTGACCATTAGCTCCTGTTACTAATATAGATCGGAAGAGCGTCGTGTAGGGAAAGAGTGTAG
>CALBPW010000418.1 GCA_937899145.1 uncultured Bacteroidota bacterium | reverse complement strand
CTGGAGTTCAGACGTGTGCTCTTCCGATCTACATTGGCACTTGGCATTGGCATTGGCTCAGGCTACTTATTTGAAACAACATTCCAACGCGAAGCCACTTCAGACTTAACTGGCGAACGTGGCTCGCTAATGGGCGCTATCCAAGGCTTGTTGCTTGCTCAATACGAAGTTTTGCGTGAGCACGGACACTCACCATCAGAGGCTTTCAACGAAACTGTTGAAGAACTTACACAATCGCTTATGCCACTATTTGCCAAAAATGGTATGGATTGGATGTATGCAAACTGCTCAACAACCGCACAACGCGGTGCCCTCGATTGGTATCCCCGCTTCCACGATGCGGTAAAACCTGTTTTGGAATGGCTTTATCTATCAGTTAAAACCGGCAACGAAGCTCAAATTTCGATAGATAGCAATTCAAAACCCGATTATCGCCAAGGACTTGAAAAGGAACTTAAAGCGTTACGCGAGAGCGAAATGTGGCAAACAGCAGTAACAGTTCGCAAACTTCGTCCTGAAAACAATTGATTTACAGTTAAATGATATTGCATGAAAGCCGTTTACCTTGTAAGCGGCTTTTTCTATTTTATGATGTTAAATTTGCTTCAACCAATTCAATTAAACTTTAGCAAACAATAATTTTTTGTTCCTTTGCAAAAAAAATCAAAAACAACGCTAAAATGGACGTAATATCAACAAAATCAATGCTTTCTTCATTACTTCAACGATACCAAAAGCAAGGAAAAACCATCGGCTTTGTGCCAACAATGGGCGCTTTGCACGAAGGTCATTTATCGCTTGTAGCAAAATCAACAAGCATTTGCGATGTAACTGTTGTGAGCATTTTTGTAAACCCAACTCAATTCAACGATAAAAACGACCTCGCAAACTATCCGCGCTGCATCGAAAAAGACTGCGCACTACTTGAAAAAACTGGCTGCAAAATTGTTTTTACGCCATCGGTTGAAGAGATGTACCCCGAAGAGGATACGCGCCAATTCTCGTTCGGCAACCTCGACAAAGTGATGGAAGGCGAACATCGCCCCGGACATTTTAATGGAGTCGCACAAATTGTAAGCAAACTTTTTGATGTCGTAAAACCAAATATGGCATTTTTCGGACTAAAAGATTTTCAACAAGTTGCGATAATTAAAGAGATGGTTAAACAATTAGATTTGAACATCGAAATTATAGCTTGCCCAATTATTCGCGAAAACGATGGTTTAGCCAAAAGCTCACGAAACCAATTGCTTGACCCAAAACATCGGGTCATCGCACCAAAAATTCACCAAACATTAGCTACCGCCATTTCAAAAACAAATAGTTGTACTCCCAACGAAATTTGCCGATGGATTGAAAATGAAATAGACTCAACTAATGTGTTACAAACCGAATATGTACAAATTGTTGATTATGAAACACTTGAGCCTATAAAATCATTCGGTGCACAAAAGGCAATAATTTGCGTTGCCGTTTGGGCTGGGAAAATTAGACTTATTGATAATCAAGAAATTAATCCGAAGATTAATAAAATTAAGAGCAAACGAGGTTGATTTTATCGTTTTCGCCTTTCAATACAAAACAAAAACTGGCTCAGAAAGGAGCTAATGGCGAAGCGTTGCGAAAAGTGAAAAAATTAACTTCCAACCACTCAATATTTTTACTATCTTTGTAGTCTAAAACTGCACATAATTTTTTAGGATGGAAAAGAAAAAGGTGTTATTCGTTTCGCAAGAAATAACCCCATATTTGCCAGAGACTGAAATATCAAAAATCAGCCGCGAATTACCACAAGGAATACAAGAACGAGGAAAAGAAATCAGAACCTTTATGCCACGATACGGCTGCGTAAACGAGCGCCGTAATCAGTTGCATGAAGTAATTCGCTTGACTGGTATGAACTTGATAATCTACGACATCGACCACCCGCTGATTATAAAAGTAGCATCTATTCAGTCGGCTCGCATGCAAATTTACTTTATCGATAACGAAGATTATTTTCAGCGGAAAGCTGTGCTAAAAAATACCGATGGCGTATTTTTTGACGATAACGATGAACGTGCGATATTTTTTGCGCGAGGCGTGCTTGAAACAGTGCAAAAACTGCGTTGGTCGCCCGATGTTATCCACTGCCACGGTTGGTTTACATCGTTTGTGCCATTGCTGGTTAAACGCACATTTAAAGATAACCCGCTTTTTAGCAACACAAAAGTTGTTACATCAATCTACGATAATGAATTTGACACACCGCTCAATTCAAAATTGAAGAAAAAATTAGTTGGCGACTCCATTACCGAAACTGACGTTGCGCAAGTAACCGATCCTACATACGTAAACGTTGAGAAATTGGCTATTGACTTTTCTGACGGCATTATAATGGGCAGCCAGCAGATAAATGCCGAGGTTGAAGCGTACGCAAAATCGACAGGCAAACCAATACTCGGTTATCAAACGCCTGAAACATACATGGACGCTTACAACGCGTTTTACGACACATTTGAATAAATTGAAAGTTGAATAAAAAAGAAAAAGGCTGTCTTGTAAAAGACGGCCTTTTTT
>CALBPW010000417.1 GCA_937899145.1 uncultured Bacteroidota bacterium | reverse complement strand
GTCGCCGCTAATGCGCGTGCTAAATTTGTTTGCGCATCAGGCAAATAGAGGTCGTCGATGAAGCCCGGTGTTTCAGCGTACGGCTCCTCGCCAAGGCACAAAATCACAACATCGGCTTTATGTGCTTTTTGCACGGCTGTTGCAATATCGGTTTCAGCGCCAAATGTGCAACCTTCGGCAAAATCAACATTATCAGCCTTTTGCGCAATTGCTTCGTAAATATTGTTATGGTTTTGTGCGTATTTGTCGGCCAAAATACCTTGCCACGAGTACGTCCAACCGCCATTTAAGGCATTCATTGATTTTGCAGCAGGCCCGCAAACTAAAATTTTGCTTTTCTTGCTGATAGGCAATATGTTATCGGTGTTTTTTAGCAGCACTACAGACTCGCGTGCGGCTTGCATTGCGACTTGCGCAAACTCGCTACCGCCAAATTTTGGATAACTTGCAATCGGGCGTTTTGGCGCATCAAACATTCCAAGTTCAAATTTTAGTTTCAATATTCGCCTAACCGATTGATTTATACGTTCTTCGCTTATTTGTCCCTCGTTTACAAGTTCCAAAAGCAAATCCATAAATCGGGCATCGTACGGCACCATGTTCAGGTCGATGCCTGCATCAATCGCCATTTTGACAGCCTCTTTGTACGTGTTTGCCACATGATGAAAATAGTGGAGTTTTTCAATATCGCGCCAATCGGACATTACAACGCCATTAAAACCAAGTTCGTCTCGTAATACATTGGTTATCCAATATTTACTGGCGTGAATTGGTTCGCCGTTTATCTCGCTCGAGTTTAGAATAACTGTGTGAGCACCAGCTTTAAGAGCTTCGGCAAATGTGGGCATAAAATATTCACGCACAGTGTGTTCTGGAATCCAAGCCTGTGTGCGGTCTTTGCCCGTAAGTGGATAGCTGTAACCCACAAAATGTTTGATATTGGTGGTTATGTGAGTGCTGTCGCCGATGTTGTTTTTTCGCCCTTCCTGCCCCCAAACTGAATACTTGCCAAGTGTTTTCGCTAAAAAAACATCTTCACCGTAAGTCTCTGGTAATCTTGACCAAAGTTGATGCTTACCAAGGTCGAGGTTTGGACCAAAATTTAGCAACGCATTTACAGCGCGCATCTCGTAGGCAGTTATCGCACCTTCGCGCTCAACAAGTGCAGTGTCCCAAGTGCAGCTCATTGCCAACGGCTGCGGAAAAACAGTGGCGCCAATGGTTAGCGAGTTGCCTTTAATCGCATCTAAGCCGTATAAAATTGGGATTCCAAGTTGTGTGCGATTGACGGCATAATCTTGAATTTCCGTCATCAGCGAATCCCATTTCTCAATTGTGTATCCGTGATTACCAATGTTAAACATTGAGCCAATGCCGTATTCGACAATAAATTTTTGCAGGCTGTCTTTCGATAATTTGACAGGCTCGGCTTGTGTGCCATAAAATGAGCCTTCGGGGTCTTCAAGAACGATAAAGGAGGCTATATCAATTTGTGACATCTGTCCGATTTTCTCTTTTATAGTCATTTTTGATAATAGACTTTCAACTTTTTTGTCGATGTCGGTTGCCGATTGCTGGCTGCATGCTACAAAAAATATGCTGCTAAAGGCAAGTGCTAATTTTTTCATCGTTATCAGATTTTAAACATTGTTTATATGGTATTTAAACCGATGTAAAACTACCATTTATGCGCTATGCATAGAGTACAAGTTTGTTCTGAAAACGTGTACTGAAG
>CALBPW010000416.1 GCA_937899145.1 uncultured Bacteroidota bacterium | reverse complement strand
CTGTTAGCGACCATAGGTTGTTTTCGGGGTTGTGATTCCATTGCCAAACAAGTTTTGGTTTTGGTGTATCAAAATCATCGTTGTCAACAATTCCGGGGATTAGTCCTTTGCTTGCTGGCAAATTGAGTTTTTCTGGCACTTTGCCATCAATACCAAGCACCGGCCAACCATCTTGCCATGTAACTGGCACAAGATAGGGGATACGGCCAACAGCGCCACGGTCGCCAAAAAGGTAGGCGTACCATTTGCCATCGGGTGTGTCAACAAGTCCGCCTTGAGCAACACCTTGGTCTTGCAGCAGCACGCGGCCTTCGTACGGACCAAAAATATTATCGGCACGGTGGCAAATAACAGTGCGCATTCCGCCGCGTGGCCAAACAATGTTGAACAGATAATATTTTCCGCCGATTTTGAACATTTGCGAGCCTTCGGCATTTAGCATCAAATCAGTGCCGGCCGGCAAGCCTGCGTTTTCAATTAGCACTTGTTCGGTATTAGGTTTGATGCCACTAAAATCCGGTTCAACCTCACGAATATAAATTTTTCCGTTGCCGTTTATCATATAAATTTTTCCGTCGTCTTCAAAAACTATGGTATGGTCGTGCAGCGACGGAGAAAACTCATGGCGTTGCCATTTTCCGTTTTCGATGTCATCGGTAACAAAAAAGTAGGTTTTGTTTGTTACTTGGTCGAAAGTGCTTACAATGAATTTATTATTGATGTGCCGAATACAACTTGCCCACGAACCACGCCCATAGGTGTTTTTTCCGTTTTGCAATGTTGTTTCGTCCTGTGTAGCAAGCGTATCGTAGCAGTAACTTGCTATTTTCCAATTCGACAGGTCGTCAGATTTCATTACTGGCACGCCCGGATTCATGTGCATTGTGGTACTTGTCATGTAGTACGAGTCGCCCACACGTATCATCGATAGGTCGGGTACGTCAGCCCAGATTATGGGATTGGAGGCTTGTGGCGCATTGATTTTTGTGCAACTGCAAATTGCGGCTGCTGTAATTGCGCTGATAATTAATGTGTTAAGTTTCATTGTGTGTCGTTTTTTGTGTGTGTTTAGAAAAAACGAGCCGGGCAATTCTGAAAAATGCCCGGCTCGTATGTTTTATTCAAATAGTTTCAAATCGACAAATGAGCCAATTTGGCGATGCCCTTCGGCATTTGGGTGCAGATGGTCGTTGTCGTGCCAATTTTCGTTCATAATTGTGGTGTCAGATCGGCTGCAAATGGCTTTTTCGATGTCGATAACAGCATCGTATTTGCCGCAAGTGCGAATCCATTTGTTAACATTAATACGGCAAACTTCTTTTTCGGGTGAATAGTAGAAGCTTTCTTTGAAAGGTGCAATTGTTCCACCGTAAACTGTTAATCCGCAGCTATGTGCGGTGTCTATCATATTGCTTAAAGCCGAAATTAGTTCTTTTTCGGTTAATGCAAGGTTCTCGGAATAGCCAATGTCGTTAACTCCCTCATAAATAATCACATATTTAACTCCTGGTTGGTTAATGGCATCGCGGCAGAAGCGGGCGGAGGCTGCTGGACCTAAACCGCCATGTCCATCTACTACCAGATTTCCTCCAATACCCATATTTAGCACTGCAAGGTGGCTTGTAGCGGGATTGGCTTGCAATCGGTCGGCAAAAACATCTGTCCAACGGTTTTGCATATTGGTGGTAGAGCCGCGTCCATCGGTTATTGAGTTTCCAATGATGGCGATGGCTGCTGATTTTTCTGGTGCAATTACATCAATGCGCTCAATGGTGTACCAATGGTCGGTTTTTACGGCATTGGCAAAATTAGCTTGGCGCAGGGCTGCGTCGCCTTCAAGTATGTACGATGTTGTGCGAGAGCCCGGGTGGCCTGTGATGTTGCTCGGAACATAATCGTAGGCAATTGTTATGGCCACATCTTGACGTGGTGCAAGGCTGAATTTTGTGGCGTCTGATGTTAAACTTTCGCCAACAGGTATTTCAACGTTTGGTTTGCCGTTGAATAAGATGCCGGTAAAAGTTGTGGTGTCAACTTGGCTGCTATCAAGTGCTGTAGCAATGTTGATGGCTTTGATTTTGATTGGTTCGTTACCAAATTCGTTCGATAATTTAAGGCGAAGGGCGTCGCCTCCTACCGATACGCGTACTTTTTGGCGAAGGGTGTTACCACTGATGCCGGGCTGTGGCGGGTTGTTGTGTGGCTCAGTTAGTTGAACGGCTGTTCCCCATGTTCCAACCCAATGAGCGTTGGCATTTTCTTGTTTCGACGATTTGTCGGTTGTGCACATTGTGCCAAGCATCAAACTTGCTATCAAACTGCACGATACTAAAAGGTTAAATTTTTTCATTTTATAAGTTTATGAGTGTAAAGTTTTTAAGTTGTGTGTTGTAAAGTTTAATTTTAAAAGATTTTGGCAAATATATTATTTGTTGACAATTCCTAAATTCTAATTTCTAACTCATAACTTCTGAATATTTAAGCGTTTTCGCTATTTGATGGTGGTACTCCATATTGTTTTTTATAAACGGTGCTGAAATAGGCTGCACTTGTAAATCCGCACATTTCGCTTATTTCTGTTATGTTATATTCGTGTGTTTTAAGTAGTTGTTGTGCATATTCGAGCCTAACAATTCTGATAAAATCGGTAGGCGAAGTGTCGAGTAGCGATTTCATTTTTTTGTATAGGAGCGAGGTGCTCATATTCATTTCAGCGGCAAATTGTTCTTTGCTGAAATTGGTATTGTTGATGTTTGTTTTAACAATGGTGTGCAGTCTTTGTATAAAATCGTCGTTTTGGCGGTTTCCAAGTTCGGTTGGTTGTCCAAGCGATAGGCTGTTTAGCAATTTCGATTTCGATAGTTGACGATTTCGCAAAATGGTTTTCAGTTTTTGTCGCAAAATGCCGATGTCGAAAGGTTTTGTGAGGTAATCGTCGGCGCCGAAACCAAGTCCTTTTAGCTCGTTTGTACGTTCCGATAGTGCTGTTAGCAGTATTATTGGAATATGCGCGGTTTCGTATGTGGTTTTAATTTTTCGGCATAATTCAAAGCCGTCCATTTCGGGTATCATAATATCTGATAAGATGATGTCGGGCTGTTGTTCTTCGATTTTTTGCCATGCTTCAACTCCTGATATTGCTGTAACTATTTTAAAATCAGAACTTAAAGCATCGGTCATAAAGTTCAGCAAGTTTGTGTTGTCGTCAACAATAAGCAGTGTGTCTAATTGTTTTTTGTTGGCCGCCCGCACGTTATGATGTGACGAATTTCTGCTTTTTCGTGTTGTAACTATCTCTGTAGCAACGTTTTCAACAATTTTGTGCGGTATGTTTATGGTAAATGTTGAGCCAATGTTTTCTTCACTTTCGAACTGGATTTTTCCGCCATGTAGTTCAACATAATTTTTTACCAACATAAGTCCGATGCCCGAACCTAAAATTTTGTTGTTTATGGCATTGTCGCTTCGGTAGAATTCTGTAAATAAATGTTTTTGAGCTTTTTTATTGATGCCAATCCCATGGTCGGTGATGCTTAATTGCCACATTTTATCGCCGCCTTTAAAGTCAACAAGTACATTGCCGCCATTTGGTGAGTATTTTATTGCGTTAGATAGCAGATTATCAACTATTTTGTCAATCATTATGCCATCAACCGCCGATTGGTATTCTTCTCTATTATGCTTGAATTCAATGTCTATTTTTGATGCTTTTGCTAACGGTTCGAACATTTGTATCTGATTCTTAATCAGTTTTATAATATCAGTCATTGAAAGTGTTGGTTTCTCTTTGGTAACATCGGTTTTCTGAAAATCCATAAGTTGCGTAACTACCATCGATAGCATATTGGCTTGTTCCGATGCTATTTCGAGGTAATGATTTCCTTGTGCGGTAAGTCTCTTTTCGCTTTTCAGCTCTTCAATTGGGGCTTTTATCATAGTTATGGCAGTGCGCATATCGTGGGCTGTGCTGGTAAAAAAACGGATTTTGTCTTCGTTGTGCCGCCTGCGTGTTACATTTATATAGTGTAGTGCTAATGATGCTATCAGGCTGAAAATGAGTATGTAGCATATAAGCATAAACCACCATGTATGCCAAAATGCTGGTGTTATGTTAATGTTAAGTTGGCGTTCGTCAATGATTTTTTGCATTGAACTGTCGTAAAGTTTTATTTTTAAGCAAGTTGCCTGACTTGGTATATTTGAGTAGCTGATTATCGGGTTGGTGGTTGGCTGCGTCCATTCGTTGTCAATGCCTTCCATCTTCCACGAAAAGCGCGGACTTGCTATATTGCCAATTGCTACTAATTCAACTCTGATGGTGTTTTGTGTGTATTTTAACTCTATTCCATCAAGTTGGTTGACAGGTTTTTGCAATTCGGGTTTGCCAATATCGCGAATTGAGCTGCCTGCTATGTTTATGTCTTGAATAAAGATTTTGCCATTTGCTTGGTCTTCAAGTTTTGCTTTCGGATTTAATGCAACTGCGCCGCTATTTGTACCCCAAATCAGGTTGCCGTTTTGTTGTTTAAATCGCGCGTTTCGGTTAAAGGCG
>CALBPW010000415.1 GCA_937899145.1 uncultured Bacteroidota bacterium | reverse complement strand
CTTGATTATTTTCATCAACCAAATCCGTATGAAAATCGGCGTTATGTTTGGTAACCCCGAGACCACAACCGGTGGTAACGCCCTCAAGTTCTACGCCTCGGTACGTATTGATATTCGCCGCGTTGGTGCGATTAAAGACAAAGACGATGTTATCGGCAGTCAAACCCGTGTTAAGATTGTTAAAAACAAAGTTGCTCCACCGTTTAAGGTTGTTGATTTTGACATTATGTATGGCGAAGGCATTTGCAAATCGGGCGAGCTGGTGGATATGGCTGTCGAACTTAATATAATTAAAAAATCGGGTTCATGGTTTAGTTATGGCGACAGCAAACTTGGTCAAGGTCGCGATTTTGTCCGTCAACTTCTGATTGATAATCAGGAACTTGCAAAAGAGATAGAAACCAAGATTATGGAGGTGATGACCAAGGCTGATGCCCCAATTCTTGAATCATCAGCTGACACCGATGCTGAAGAAGATTAAGTGTGTGAAAAATTGAACGGATTGGAGTGTTTTGTTGGTTAACTGTCTGAAAGATAATATTTTACATATCCGGGTCAGTTAAGAAGTTTTGATAGAAGTCTGTTGCTTAAAAAACATCGTTGTGCAACTATCGAAAAAGATATTGCTATTTATAATATTGCTGTCAGCGCAAGCGGCAATGGCGCAATTGTCGGTGGGTGTACACGCTGGTTACGGCTCGTATGGGGTCAATTTTGAACCACCATCGCTCAATGGCAATCAAGTGCATTTGTACGAACCATATTTCGGATTGGTTGGTGTGTTCAATAATCAAAACAATTTTGGTGTGCAACTTGAAGCGAATTACACCGTTAAGGGTTGGCGCGAGAAAGACGAGGATATCCCAAATTCAGAATATAAGCATGAAATAGTCTATCTTGAAATACCATTTATGACGCATTTTGAATTAGGCAAAAAAAACTTGCGGCTTTATGCCGTTTTTGGTCCGTATGTCGCCTTTAAGCAAGACGAAAAAACGTCATCGAAAAACTACGATGCCGTTATGCTACACCCTCAGTACAATCCTTATATTCAAACCATTCGCGATATTGATTTTGGTAACAAAGTGGGCGGTGGCATACGTTACAATATTGGCAAATTCTCGGTTTTTGCCGATGTCAGGTACGATTTGGAAATTGCCGGCGGACAAAATATTTTCAAAAAACAACCCGACAAAATTCAAGTCTCGCGTCTGAAAGAGCTTAGCGGCTCCGTAGGCATCTTATTCAATATCAGAAAACAAAAAGTTGAAGAAGAAAAAGAATATTACGTACCAAAGGAAGGAATGATGAACGGGGAGTTTGAATGAAGTTTAACACCTAATGCTTGATGGCGATGCGAAAAGTAAGAGCAAAAAAAAATCTTGGGCAACATTTTCTGAAAGACGAAAATATTGCAGCCAATATTGCCAATGGCTTTGTTGCCGATGCGCCAAATCTTATTCTGGAGATAGGGCCGGGCATGGGCATTTTAACTCGCCACTTACTTAAACGCCCCAATGCCGATGTGCATGTGGTTGAAATCGACCACGAATCGGTTGATTTTCTGAAAGCTGAAATGCCCATGCTTGACGGCCGCATAATTGAAGGCGACTTTCTTAAACTCAACCTGCAAACACTTTTTAATCAGCCAATTGCAGTAGCTGGAAATTTTCCGTACAACATATCAAGCCAAATACTTTTTAAGATAATCGACAACCGCCAAATGATACCACAAATGGTGGGTATGTTTCAGAAAGAGGTGGCGGAGCGCGTGGCATCGGCACCAGGCTCAAAAGCCTACGGCATACTTAGTGTGTTGCTTCAGGCCTACTACAAAATCGATTATCTGTTCACAGTGCATGAAAATGTTTTCGACCCTCCGCCTAAAGTGAAATCGGGTGTTATCAGGCTTGTGCGTAACAATGTAGAGCATCTATCTTGCAACGAACAACTTTTTACACAAGTGGTAAAAACAAGTTTCAATCAACGGCGCAAAACATTGTCGAACAGCTTAAAACCGATACTAAAAGAGGCAAAAACCGATTTGCCGCTATTTAAGCTGCGTCCCGAGCAACTCAGTGTAAGCGAATTTGTAGAACTGACAAACATTGTCGAAAACATTATCAATAAGTGACTTATGAACTTTGAGCTAAATAGAGAATTTATTGAGAAACTGCAAGAAGCTATTCAGCAGCAAAACAACGAACAGCTGCAGCAAATGGTGAGCGAGCTTCACCCGGCCGATATTGCCGAAATTCTGGGAGAATTGGACGACGACGAACGGCAATATCTTTTCGGCTTATTGCCATCAGAAATCACAGCCGATATAATTGTCGAACTTGAAGAAGACGAACGTGGCGAACTGCTGAAAGACCTGCCAAGTCAGGAAATCGCCCATACGGTTATCGAACACATGGACTCCGATGATGCGGCCGATATTATATCGGAATTGCCCGAGGAAAAACAAGACGAGGTGTTGTCGAACATAAGCGATATTGAGCAGGCAGGCGATATTGTCGATTTGCTAAACTACGCCCCCGACACAGCCGGCGGCCTGATGGCAACCGAACTTGTCAGCGTCAACGAGGATCTGACAGTGCGCAATTGCATTGAGGAAATACGCAAACAAGCATCGGAAGTTGACGAATTTTTCTATGTTTTTGTTACCGATGCGCAAGATATTTTAAAAGGTGTGCTTCACCTGAAAAAACTACTGCTTGCCGATGATAACGAACTGATTAAAAATATTATAGAAGATGTCCGCTCAGTTAAAACCGACGATGATAGTGAAGAAGTTGCCAACATTATGCGCAAATACGACCTTGTGTCGGTGCCTGTTGTCGATAGCATTGGACGTCTAAAGGGCCGCATCACCATTGATGATGTTGTTGATGTGATAAAAGATGAAGCCGAAGAAGATTACCAATTGATGTCAGGTATCACTGGCGACATCGACTCCAACGACTCGGTGTTTAAACTTACACGCGCTCGCATTCCGTGGCTGCTCATCGGACTTGCTGGCGGAATATTAGGCTCGTTGGTGATAGGTGGATTTGACAGCCAGCTTATCCAGCACCCCGAAATGGCGTTTTTTATTCCGCTAATTGCCGCAATGGGCGGTAATGTTGCCATTCAATCATCGTCGATAATTGTGCAAGGACTTGCCAACAACTCACTCGGCTTCGATTCGGCAGGCCGAAAACTCGTCAAGGAGATATTAGTGGCACTTGTAAATGGCTCAGTGGTGGCATTGTTGGCGCTTATCTACAACATTGTTATGGGACAGTCGTTTGCTCTTTGCTTGACGGTGAGCATATCGCTGATAAGCGTTGTGCTTTTTGCGGCTATTGTCGGCACATCGCTTCCGTTAGCCTTCAACAGAATTAAAATCGACCCTGCAGTTGCCACAGGCCCGTTCATCACCACCACCAACGACATCATGGGAATGGTTATCTACTTCTTTGTCAGCTATCAGTGCTATTCGTGGTTTCAGTAGCTGCCCTGCACAATATTATTGATAAGTTTTTCGAGTTGTTCGACAAATGGTTCTATAACTTAAATTAGGCAAAATCTGTATCAGTACTTTTTACCTTATTTTCGCAAAACAACGTTCATTTCGCAAAACAGCGTTCAGAACTTTGTTATCTTTTTAATAAACAAAAAGTTTGTATGTGTTAAGAAATCACCTAAATTAGTGAAAATAAAAAAGCCGGTTTTATGAAAATCCTATTCATCGGCGGTACAGGCACTATCAGCACCGCCATCACGGAACAATTGGCCGCCACAAGCCACGAACTTTTCTTGCTCAACCGTGGTAATAATAATCACGAATTACCTGAAAATGTGCACGTTATCACCGCTGACATCAACAACGAGGACGACGTGAAGGCAAAACTCAAAGGCATGACCTTCGACAGCGTTTGCGATTTCATCGGCTTTGTGCCTGAGCACGTGGAGCGCGATTTCCGACTTTTCAACGGCATCACAAAGCAATACATCTACATCAGTTCCGCCTCGGCATACGCCAAACCCGTGCGCAACCACATCATCACTGAGGGCACAAGCCTCGTGAACCCTTATTGGGAATATTCGCGCAACAAAATCGCCTGCGAGCGTTTCCTGATGGACAAATACCGCCACGAAGGTTTCCCCGTAACCATCGTCCGTCCGAGCCACACCTATTGCAAAAAATCTGTTCCGCTTGGACTCCACGGCTTGAAGGGCAGTTTTCAGGTTTTGAAACGTATGATGGAAGGCAAGCCGGTAATCATTCACGGCGACGGAACATCCTTGTGGACAATGACTTACAATCAGGATTTTGCACGTGGATTCATTGGCTTAATCGGCAATCCTCACGCCATCGGCGAGGCTTTCCAGATAACGAGCGACGAATCTCTGACCTGGAATCAGATTTATGAAACTGTGGCGTCGCACCTCGACGCGAAACTCAATCCGCTGCACGTTTCGTCCGATTTCTTGGTTTCGGTCGCGCCAAAAGAATACGACCTTTCCGGCAACCTCCTCGGCGATAAGGCTTGGTCTGTGGTTTTCGACAACAGCAAACTCAAGCGTGTCGTCCCCGGATTCTGCGCCACGACCTCATTTGCTGAGGGTTCGCGCATCGTCATCGACTACGTGATGAGCCACAAGGAATGTCAGATTCTCGACCCTGAGTTTGACGCTTGGTGCGACAAGGTGGCGAAAGCCGTTGAGAGTGCAAAAATAAGATTTTAACCACTGATAATTAGTAAGTTATGAAATCAATAAAATCAATCACACTTTATGCAATTTGTGTTTTTTGGGCATTGACGGCATCGGCACAGCAAACACCCGCATTGGAACAAATAAAAGCCAACCCGAAGAAGGCCTACGGCAACGACTGTCCCTATCCTTTCGACGACACCAAGTTGACGGCTACTCCCAAGGGCTACAAACCGTTCTATATCAGCCACTACGCCCGCCACGGTTCGCGCTATTACTGGAACGAGAAACTCTATAACCAACTCGACACACTCCTGACCATCGCCCACGACAAGAACCTGCTTACCGGCGAGGGCAAAAAATTCTACACGAATTTCATGGAGTACCGAGCCGAGCTTATGACTGGCGTTGGCGAGCTCACACAACTCGGTTGGGAACAGCATCAGAAAATCGCAAGGATAATGTACAACAACTTCCCCGAAGTGTTTAAAAACGGTGGCGATGTCCTCGCAATTTCCTCGCTTGTAGGACGTTGTGTATTGAGC
>CALBPW010000414.1 GCA_937899145.1 uncultured Bacteroidota bacterium | reverse complement strand
CGGCCAACCAATCTTTCGCATCAGTCGAAATTTCGAGTGTGTACCCCATTTGTGTAACACGGTCGTAAAGGCCTTTTAGCTCAATATCAATGATTTTGTGAATATCGGCTTTTGTAAGCTGATTAAACATAATGACATCGTCAATGCGGTTAAGGAACTCTGGTGCAAAGGCGTTTTTAAGGGCTTTTTCAATCACGCCTTTGGCCATCTCGTTTGCTGAATTTTGGCGCGATGCGGTTGAAAAGCCAATGCCTGTACCAAAATCTTTGAGTTGGCGTGTTCCAATATTTGATGTCATTATAATTATGGTATTGCGGAAGTCGATGCGGCGACCAAGGCTGTCGGTAAGCCTACCTTCGTCAAGCACTTGCAACAGTATGTGGAACACATCGGGGTGCGCCTTTTCAATCTCGTCAAGCAATACCACCGAATATGGTTTGCGGCGCACTTTTTCAGTTAGTTGCCCGCCTTCTTCGTAGCCAACGTATCCCGGAGGCGCACCCACAAGGCGCGATACGCTAAATTTCTCCATATATTCGCTCATATCGATGCGGATGAGTGCGTCATTGCTGTCAAACAGATATTTTGACAACACCTTGGCCAACTGTGTTTTGCCAACGCCGGTTGGACCAAGGAATATGAATGTGCCAATTGGTTTATTTGGGTCTTTCAATCCTGCACGGTTTCGTTGTATCGATTTGACAATCTTTGTGATAGCTTCGTCTTGACCGACAACGCTACCTTTCAGCTCCTCACCCATTTTCAGCAGACGGTTGCCCTCGGTTTGCGCAATACGCTGCACTGGCACGCCTGTCATCATTGCTACCACCTCAGCAACATTGTCGGCTGTAACCACCTCGCGATGTTTAACAAGGTCTTCCTCCCACTGTTTCTTCTCGTTTTCAAGCTGTTCGATGGTGCGTTTTTCGCTATCGCGATAATTGGCTGCCTCCTCAAATTTTTGTTGTTTAACGGCAGCAACCTTCTTTTCGCGTATCTCCTCAATTGATTTTTCCAAATCAGTTATCTGCTTAGGAACATGAATGTTAGAGATATGAACACGTGAGCCGGCCTCGTCTAAAGCATCAATTGCCTTATCGGGCAGATGGCGGTCGGTAATGTAGCGTGTTGTTAGCTTAACGCAGGCGTCAAGAGCCTCGTCGCTGTAAGTTACATTGTGATGCTCCTCGTAGCGAGCTTTGATGTTGTTCAATATTTCGCGTGTCTCTTCGGGCGATGTTGGTTCTACCATCACCTTTTGGAATCGGCGTTCAAGAGCCCCGTCTTTCTCAATATATTGCCGGTATTCGTCGAGTGTAGTTGCGCCAATGCACTGAATCTCGCCACGTGCAAGTGCCGGTTTTAGCATATTGGCAGCATCAAGCGAGCCGCTTGCGCCGCCAGCGCCAACAATGGTGTGTATTTCATCGATAAATAAGATGACGTTGGGATTGTGCTGAAGTTCGTTCAGCAAGGCTTTCATGCGCTCCTCAAATTGTCCGCGATATTTAGTGCCAGCCACAATCGAAGCTAAATCTAAAGCGATAATGCGTTTGCCAAAAAGTATGCGCGACACACGTTTTTGCACAATGCGAATGGCCATGCCCTCAGCAATCGCCGATTTTCCGACGCCCGGCTCGCCAATCAACACCGGGTTATTCTTTTTGCGGCGGCTGAGTATTTGTGCCAAACGTTCAATTTCAGTTTCGCGCCCAACAATTGGGTCGAGGCGGTTTTCCTCAGCAGCCTTTGTAAGGTCGATGCCGAAATTGTCAAGCACAGGCGTGCTTGAATTGGAGCCTGATTTAGTGTGCCCACTACTCTGCGATGGTTTTTCGGGTGTTTTTGGGAATGGCAAATCGTCGTCGTCGTCATCGTCGTCGAAAAGGTTTTTCACTTTTGGCGATTTTTTCTCTTCGGCCGGTTGTGTTATTATCGATTTAATCATCTGATAATTAACACCTTGCTCGTTTAGCAAAGTTGTAACAAGGCTTGTTTCGTCGCGTAATATCGATAATAGTAAATGTCCTGTATCAATAGTTTCGCTTTTCATGTCGCGAGCTTCCAAATAAATGATTGTCAAGGCGTTGGAAGCCGCTTTCAAGAATGGGATATTATCGGGGACAATAGTAGCGCCTTTGCTGCGCAATTTGTTTTCGATGTCGGTTTTAAGAGTCGGCAAATCGGCGCCGGCGGCGTTTAGAGCATCAATAGCAACGCCATTGCCATCGCGCAAGATGCCTAAAAACAGGTGCTCAGTACCAATAAAATCGTTGTTAAGCCTGACGGCTTCTTCTCTACTGTAAATCAATATATTATTGATTTTTTGTGAAAATTTTGAGCTCATTAAATAATCCTTTCGTTATGATTCAAAACGGTGCGAAAATAAGGATTATTTAAAAAATGCGAGTATAGATAATGGCATCAAAACAAAAAAAGGCGAAATCGTTATCAACAATTTTGAAAATTTTCAGTTGATAATTTCTTGTTTTTCGATTGCAGAAGATGGG
>CALBPW010000413.1 GCA_937899145.1 uncultured Bacteroidota bacterium | reverse complement strand
ACGAGATAAGCTAGTGACTGGAGTTCAGACGTGTGCTCTTCCGATCTACAAAGAGGTGGCAGCCGAAATTGCAGCGTTGGAATCGGTGTTGAAGCCGATTGAAAAAGAGTTGAAACAGTATGCTGAGGATAACCGCCTCGAATTTGACGACGACAACCAGCTGAAGTTTGAGAACGGCGTGTTTATCGGTGTAAGCACCACGCGCAAACTGCACGGCGCAAAAGCCGACTTGGAACAGTTTGCCAAGTACCTACACGACCGCACAGGCGACGCCTTTTTTGTTACCAAGATTAACGAAAAAGCACTTGCACAGGCAGCCGCCGACGGCAATATGGAGGTATTGCGCCTGCTCGACCGCCATAGCAAGTTTGTGCAACTGCGCAATGTCGAGACACTTAAAATCTATTGTTAAAAATCAATTAAAAATCAAGTATTATGGAAACAATTGAAAACAAGCAAAAATTGCAATGGGAGCGTGAACGTGACCTCGGCAAAATCAACATTGAACTGGCTGAGCGCAACCACGAGGCACTTAAACAGTACAACGCCGACCGCCAACGGCTATGCAAGGAACTGGACGGCATACAGTCAGACTATCATGCCGAAAAAGAGCTGCTATTGTCGGAACTCGACCAGCAAGTGGCCACACGCAACCATTTGCGCCGGCAAGGGTTGGCGGAGTACAGCATCGAGATACAGGACACCTATATGAAAGAACGCTACAGCCAGCGCAACCTTTCCGACCTGAAAAGCAACTACCGCTACGACTGCGACCGCATCCGTGAGACCATACGTGCGAAACACGACGCATACGTAAGCCTCTGCATCATAAACAAGAAGTGGGCGGAGCAGCGCAAAAGCGAAGTGATGGCGGAATTGACAGCCGTGGAGGAGTAGGGGAGCAATGATTGCGACCGATTAAAATTGCGGGTGCGTTCCAATGCAAACGCACCCACAATTTCATTAAAAATTAACAATTAAAAATTAAAAATTCATGTTGACACGAGAGCAAAAAATGCAATGGATAATAGAGAACAAGCCGTTTGCGGTGCGTTGGAATCAGGAGTTTAAGGCGACGGACCCGTACAAGGTGGTACGCCTTAAATGCGTAACCGAAACAGGCGCGTTTGATTATGACTTTACCGACTACTGCTACAACCGCCGCTCGTGGGCTGAGGGCAAAGCCGACGAACTGAACGAGCAGCACCAGTTGGAGATGAAAAAGAAACGTAAAACCAATTAACAAATTTGTTAATTATGAATTACTGGATGATGCCTGCAATTGTCCGTCCGTGTTCGCCCGACTATGTGGAGTATGTAAAGAGCGAAATAGAGGCGTGGGCCGGTGTTCCTGACATTACGGAGCGCACGCGCCGCCGCGAGGTGTGCGAGGCTCGGCAGGTGGCGTGCTACATTCTGCGCCTTCGCACCAACTACACAACCACAAAGATTGGCGCAATATTCAGGATTGACCACGCAAGCGTAACACACTCGGTGCAAACGGTATGCGCGCTGCTTGCCAATAATCGGGAGTTCAGGGCTTGCTGGCGGCCGTTAATTGATAAGCTGAAAGTATGACTCCGATAGCTGTCGGAAGGGAAAGGAAAAAACGCCGTTTGAACATGGTTTGAACGGCGTTTTTTTATTTGTTTACAGATAAAGCTATTGTCAAAATCGCCTTTTTAGGTTGAAATTGTTGATAACTTTCGTATATTTGCAGACGAAGAATTAAAGTACAGGGTTATGAATCATTTTGTCATCGTTTTTTTTGATAGTTTCTTGAGTTTCTTTGGGCTCAGCCAAGACCCAATGAATGCTATTTTGCATGAACGAAACAAAAAGAGCGATGCCGACAGATTGGCTGAAGACTGGCACAAAGTAGGACAATATATAACGAATGCTTATGAAAAATGCGAACAATCCTACCAATAGTACGAAAATAGCATCTGTACATTCTGCGTATAGCGGACCAATACCAGACCCACATTCCCTTGAAAAATATGAGAATATCCATCCCGGTTTTGCCGATAGAATTATTACTATGGCCGAAAATGAGGCAAAACATCGTCATGAAGTGGAAATAATGTTGGTAAGGAAAGATAGTAGAATATCAGCAATGGGCGTTGTGTTTGCATTTTTCTCAGTAATAATGTTTTGCCTTCTAATATTTTATGCTTTGTATAAAGGTAATAATATGGAAACACTTGCCGTTGCTATTGGTGCTATAGCTTCAGTTGCAGGAATCTTTGTTTTTGTCCGTAGCAGAAAAAATAAAAATTAGTGTGTTTATTTTCCTAACCTCTTCAACTGTTCCTCGATAGTCTTTTTTACCATTTCCTGAATTTTGGCGTGGTCGCCGATGAACTGGCGTTTTGCAAGGTGTACGTTGTGCGTGCGTCCTGCGTTGTTTGTGCCTTCGTTGTGGGCGAGTGAGTAGGGCAAATCGGAATAGATGATTGCCTTCCCCGGTTCCGTCTTCCAGCGGATTGAGCGGCCAAGGTTACCTGTACGACCTGTAAGGATTTTTCTCCGTCCCATTACACCTTTACCTGCTGGAACAATCTTGGTTTTAACTTTTCCGCCCTTGGTTTTGTATTTGACAGTGTGCAGCTGGCGACGCTGCACCTCCTTCCACTTTTTGCCGAAAAAGCCCTCTTCTTTGAAATTCTGCTTGAACATCTGCGTGGCACGGTTGGCAACGATTTTAGGAATGTCGTTGTCCATTGCTTTTTTCAGTTGCTCGTTCATCCGAGTGAGGTGCTTTAAAAATTGTTCGGGGGTCATGGTGGTTAAAGGTTAGAATTAACTACGAAAAACACGAAAAACACGAAAAATAGAAGTCAGAAAATTGAGAGTTGGGGCGGCGTGTAGCAGTCATCGGTGGTCTTTTTCGGCTTGAATTTATCTACAAACTCTTGGTATGTTTTAGATTTTGGCATATTTAAAAATTTTTGTATGTTTGTAAGTGAAAGTTGGTGTTTGAAATGAGGAGGCGTTGTGGCTTCCCTATCAAATGCCAATTTTTATTTTTGATACATTGTATATAGCATTAAAT
Organism: uncultured Bacteroidota bacterium; assembly: GCA_937899145.1. Classification (GTDB taxonomy): domain Bacteria; phylum Bacteroidota; class Bacteroidia; order Bacteroidales; family SZUA-534; genus RUG13583. The sequence continues at coordinate 630 of CALBPW010000413.1, read as the reverse complement.
CCCCATTGGGATATTCCCCCATTTTTACAACAAAAGTGTATTTTTCGACAGTCAATAAATATTTTTTCATTTTAATAAAGCCTTTCTTGCGTTTATATGCTTTTGAGCCATACTTGTTATGGCTTAAATCAATAGTTTCATCGTTTTTAAATTTCAATTTGTTTAGATATTGGTCAATGTTTCTGGCTATTTCGATTTTTTGCCAATAGGCTTTTTCTGTGGGGTTGGCTTGAGCTAATTCGGAATAACTTAAAGAATCAACAAGGACGCGACCAAGTTCGTTATTGATACTCTTGCTAATATTTTTGTAATCTGCCCTTAATTGGTCTCTGCCTAAATAGTTGACTTCTTTATTGCCAATATGTGCATTCCTTATATACCCCACATTGTCGCCGAACACTTTGCCTGTATGGTACGGGTTGTTGCTTTCTTCACCTTTGTCGCCGTATGGTTCTGGTTCAAAACCTTTGGGGAGTTTAGGCTCTTTTTCGGGCGAGTAGTCATCGGGGGTTTTGGGAGCGTCGTCGCATTCTTCCAAGTCGCAGGTGCAGTTCCATTCCGTGCCCGGCTGGTGGCGTTTCCAAAAGTCGTCGTCTTTCCGCCAGACGCCACCCCAAAACATTTGGTGCG
>CALBPW010000412.1 GCA_937899145.1 uncultured Bacteroidota bacterium | reverse complement strand
GTTGTTCCATTGTGTTTGCCTTTTTGCAAAGATAGTGATTTATAAATGTTTGGTATGTATAATTCCACGTTACGATAGATTTAAGCAAGCGATTGTTACAGGATTATCAATAGTATAGTTTGTGCCTTGAAACCTTCATGTGCTCCTCGCATGCCACTTGCCGACTGGTTTTCATATTCATTAGATATATGTCTGCCATGTTGGGTTATCAATTCGTATTCACGTTCATTGTTATATCGCATGTTTCCCGCATACAATTGCATTTTCAGTGTAAAATTCGACTCACCATTGTCAGTATAGAAGTTATCAATATCAGAGTTCGCAGGATAACTTAGCAGAATCTTTTATACTATATGAAATATCTCATATTGTTAACGTGAGTCTGGTATAAGCAAAATGTTAAAATAGAGCAAGTCGGGTGTTGTTTAAATCAATAATCGAGCTTGCGTTATTAAACAAATCCTCTTTCTTTCTTAATGGTTTCGTAAGCCTCATTGATTTTCTGGAATTTGGCTTTAGCAGCGCGTTGCACATCTTCGCCAAGGTAAGCAACCTTGTCGGGGTGATTTTCGACAGCCATTTTGCGGTAAGCGCGTTTGATTTCATCGTTAGTTGCAGTTGGCTCAATACCAAGTACTTTGTAAGCCGAATCGGTATTTCTCACAAACATTGATTTTACCGATTCAAAATCGACAGATGAGATGCCCATTAGTTGCGAAACATGCTCAATAGCAGCAATTTCTAATGGGTGTACTTCGTTGTCGGCGTTTGCGATTCCAAACAGATAGTGCAACATTTGCATTTTGGTGGCGTGGTCGAGCATTTGCCCAACTTGCCGTGCCACATCGTTTACCTGAATTTGTTGGTGTAAAATGTCGTTCAGCATATTAAAGCCATCGATACCAATCTCGTAACCGAATGAGTTGATATAGAATTGTTTAACATAATCAAGCTCGCTTTGGCGCACTTTGCGGTCGGCTTTAATAATGGCGGCCGACAGTACAGCCAACGATACCATAAAGTCGCCACGTTGCGTTTGTTTGACATTGTTTGTCGGTGCGTTTTCGCTTGTGTAAGTGGTTGTCAGATTATCAAAGGCGGCTCCCATTAAGTAACCCAATAAGCCGCCAAGTGGGCCGCCAAGTGCCCAACCAATACCGCCACCTATCCATTTCCCAAATTTTGCGTTCATAATTGTCTGATTTTATATTTGTTGCGCAATTGTTCTATTATTTCGTTTGTTACATTGGCAATGTTAGTAATTCCATCGTTCACAATCACAAAATTGGCAAATTTTCGGCGTCCGGCATCACTAATTTGGTTTTTGACGCGGGCTTGCACTTGCTCTTGCGTTAGTTTGTCGCGCTCTGCAACACGTTTTATACGCAATTCTAATGGTGCTTCAACTACCAAAATTTTGTCGCAAAACCGATAAAATCCACTTTCAATCAAAATCGCCGATTCTACCACTACAAAGGGCGTGTTTTGTGTGTTTCGCCATTGCTCGAAATCGGCTTTTACAATAGGATGAATAAGATTATTGATAAACAAAAGTTCGTTTTTGTCGTTGAAAATTATCTGTGCCAGAAGTGCTTTGTTTACTTTGCCATCGTTATAAATTTTTGCACCAAATCGGCTTGTTAATCCGTTGATTATTTGAGTGTTAGTGTTAATAAGAAGCTTTGAGCGCTCATCGCAATTGTAGTAGGGTATGTTTTGTTTTGTAAAATGTTGTGATACAAAACTTTTACCACTGCCGATGCCTCCTGTTATGCCAAGTGTAATCATTTGGTTTCCAATACAAAATTCACAATTTCGGGTTCAATTGTAATGTTACGTACATTCATCGGCGTTGCCGAAATTGTAACTGGTAACTGCATGCCAATTTGAGTGTCTGCTTCTTTTGCGTCAACTATAGCTTTAAAATCGGCCTTGTTTATGTGTGCGTAATTTTTCATCGACACCCAAAATTTTATGTTAACTGTTGATGGCATCAGTTTGAGCCGTAGGCTGTCGGGCTCGTTAATGGCTGTTATTGGTATTGTAAGTCTCTCCTCTGTGTATTTTGAAATGGGTATTGTAACGTCAACTTTGTGTGTGCGCAGGGCAATGCCTTCTATTGGTGAAATTTCAACTGTTTTATGTAAAGTTTGATTGGCTTTTCGTGTGCTAATGGCTTTTGTGTGAACGGCAGTCAGTGTGTCTAAAATGATGTCGGGTCCGTTAACTGTAATTTCGGCTGGCGATACATCTATTTTGCTGTCTATCAAGCATTGATGCTCAAATGTCAAATTGAGTACTGGTTTGACGGCAACTCGTTTCTCGCTATAGTTTGACAGTACAAAACGAATTGTGTCGGGTTGTATTAATGTTAAATTAATATTGGCAGGTAATTGTGATTTTATCTCCTCGGTTAGTGCATTGGTTGCAAGGCTGAAATCGATGGTCGATTCTTTTGATAAAATATGATTTAATCTGCTGAGATTGATTACGATAGGCTCGGGCGATTTGCCCATTTTGTAGCGTAGAATATCCCAACCTCGGCCGTGCACCGTAAGGTCGAAATTGTCGGGCAAGCCGTTTACAACTACTTTTTGCACCGGCATATTGACGAATGTTACAGGGTAGAGTAGTGTGGAGTTGGTTTCTTCGCCAAGTTTGTTGAAAAACCACATTAGCGACGAAAGCAGCAAAAACGCTGCGTAGAGCAACATCTGCTTATCGAAGCGCAGTTTTTCTTTAATTTCAGGAACAATATTGAAGTTTGATTGTTTCAAGGTGTATTCTTATTTACACAAAGAAAACGTATAATTTCTGATTTTCAAATTGTTCAAAACAGAAACCGGTGAATAGACATAAATCCCATTCACCGATTTTAAAGTGTTTTAACAGTTATTTTGCTTGTCCGGCAACATCGCTATTGTCTTTTACCAAGCCTGATTTGTCAACTTTGATAAGTACACCGTTCGAAATTTCCAAAAGAACTGTAGTTTCTTGAACTTCAGCTATTTTGCCGTAAATTCCGCCAACGGTTAATACTTTGTCGCCTTTTTTTAGGGCTTTACGAAATTCGTTGATTTCTTTTTGACGTTTTTGTTGGGGGCGAATCATAAAAAAGTAGAAAATGGCGATGATTGCCACTAACATAATTAGCGAGCTGGCGCCACTTGCACCACCTGCCGCTGCTTGTAGAAAAATACTTAAATTGCTCATAATGTTCAATTTTTATTTGTTTTTTGTTTCAATATTACTTAAAATTTTCAGAGTTGCGGGGTCGTTGCTGCAATTTGTCCAAACACTGATTTTTTTCAGTTGCCGCCCCTCGCGTCCGTAGCTGTCAAAAATCACTTCCACTTCGCCCGTCTCGCCTGCAGCAATGGGCTCAATTGAATATTTTGATGCTGTGCATCCGCAACTTGTTGTTACATCGGTAATTACAAGTTGTCCGCTGCCAATGTTCCTGAATTTGAAAACGTGCGATACTTTTTCGCCTTGTGCAATGGTTCCAAAATTGTGGAAATCGGTTTCAAATTTGATTTGTGGAGTGCCAACTGTCTGATTTTGATTGTTATTCCGATTTGTACAACCAATGCAAACTGCTGTAAGTATAAAAATCGATATTAGTTTCGGGAACGGCATCTGTCTATAAATCAATTAATCTTCAATTAGTCCGCGTCCGGTTTTTACAATTTTGCCATCGGCTTTAAGTTGGTTGATAATCTTATCCAAGATGCCGTTGACGAAGGCGTTGCTGCGCTCTGTGCTGTAGAAGCGGGCAAGGTCGATGTACTCGTTGAAGCTGACTTTAATTGGTATGCTGTCGAAATTCATAACTTCGACAATTGCCATTTCAATCACCAAAAGATCCATTTGCGCAAGTCGCTCTAAGTCCCAATTCTTTATGTATGAGCGAATTAGAGTTTCGTTTTGCTCGTGTTGCAATATTGTTTTGCAAAACAGGTCGGTGGCAAATTGGCGGTCGCTGTCGTTTTTGTAGAGTTGCATAAACGATACCGATTGTGCTGATTCTTTCAGTCGTTCAATGGTTTTGATGTTCATGCTGAGTACAAATTCGATGTCATCGTTCCAATAAATCGAATTTTCTTCGAGCACTTGGTAAAGCATATCGTCGTCAACCATGTACTCGTTGAAAAAGTTTATAACAAATTGGCGGTCAGACTCATACGAATGTTCTTCTGCCATATATTTTTTGTAGCTGTCGGAGTTTTCCATCACGGTGTAGATGTGCTTGATAAGTTCTGGCACGCTGTTCCAATTCAGATGGTTGCTGTCGGTGTAAACTGTCAGTTTTTCAGTTTGTTCCAATTGTTTTATAACCCGATTGTCGATGAATTTTGTGTTGGGGTTAAGGTCGGCGCTGGTGGCCATTAGTTTGGCTTTGCGCAGTTCTATTTTGTCTTGCGCAAATCGATTGACATCTATTAGCAGTAGAAAGAAAAGATTGTAGAGGTCGTACGATTTCTCGATGCTTTTTTGCAACTCTTTTTCAAATTTCTGAAGGTCGCCACTATTGTTTCCGTTGAAGTATGCGTATAGAAGTTGAAGAACTTTTACTCTAATTAATCGTCTGCTAATCATTTGAAAGAGCCTTAAAGTGTTATTTTAAAAAATTTCGGCAAAGATATGTTTTTTTTTGAAGCCGGATGATAAAAAACGTAAATGCTTAACTTCCCAGCGGGTGAGCGTACATTTGCACGTCTTTTGCGGTGATGTTTTTGTCGCAAAGTATCAGCAGGCGCTCAATAACGTTGCGCAGTTCGCGGATGTTGCCAGTCCAGTTTATTTTTTGAAGTTCGGCAAGTGCGTCTTTGCTGATGGTTGATTTTGCTACGCCCGATTCTTCGCAAATCTGCTCAATAAAATGATTGGCAAGTAGTGGGATATCCTCGGTGCGCTCGTTTAGTGTTGGCACTTGTATCAATATTACGCTAAGGCGATGGTAGAGGTCTTCGCGGAATCGCCCTGCCTTAATTTCTTCTTCTAAATTTTTGTTGGTGGCGGCAATGACGCGCACATTAACTTCGATGTCTTTGTCGGCGCCTACGCGGGTTATTTTGTTCTCTTGCAGGGCGCGCAGCACTTTGGCTTGCGCCGGTAAGCTCATATCGCCAATCTCGTCGAGGAAGATGGTGCCTCCATCGGCTTGTTCAAATTTGCCGGCACGGTCTTTTACAGCGCCCGTAAACGAGCCTTTCATGTGGCCAAAAAGTTCGCTTTCAATAAGTTCTGCAGGTATTGCGGCGCAATTCACTTCAACAAAGGCTGCTTCGGTGCGATTGCTAAGGCTGTGAATCATTCGTGCGACAACCTCTTTTCCTGTACCATTCTGACCGGTTATAAGTACGCGCGCGTCGGTTGGCGCCACTTTCTCAATTATCGCCTTAATTGCTTTCAGCGGAGCCGACTCGCCAATCAGTTCCCGGTTTTTGCCAGCTGCGACTTTTTTGCGAAGGGTTTTGGTTTCGGTTACTAACTTGCTTTTATCCAATGCGTTGCGTAGTGTTATTAGCAAACGGTTGAGGTCGAGTGGCTTTTCGATAAAATCGTAAGCTCCCATTTTTATTGTCTTAACGGCAGTATCGACAGTGCCGTGCCCCGAAATCATAACAACAGGCATATCGGGATAAAGGGCGGTTGCTTGCTCTAACACTTCCATGCCGTCCATTCCTTCCATTTTGATGTCGAGGAGTAGGGCGTCGAAAGTTTCTTTTTTCAGTAGTTCAAGACCTTCGATGCCGTTTGCAGCAAGTGTTACACGGTTTTTTTCGTATTCAAGTATGTCTTTCAGTGTGTTGCGAATGGCTTTTTCATCGTCGATAACTAATATGTTGGCTGTAGATTTCATTTTTTATGGTGTTAGATGTTTGGTATTAGGCATTAGGTATTATGTGATAGACATTAGGTATTTAGTATTAATTTCATTCTTTCAATTCTCAACTTTCAATTTTCAATTCTCAACTTTCAACTTTCAATTTTCAATTTCGATAACTATCGGAATCAATTTTCAATTTTTACCCTTTTATTGTAGTTTGCTAATTTCTTGTAGTGCAACGCCTTCGGTTAGTGCATAGCCCGATTGCACAATGTTGCGTATTTGAGCTTTGTCAAATACATATTTAACAAAAACAGCAGCCATCACTATTGTGTCTTTTCGTAGCGTTTCAAGTCCGGGAATTAGTGTGCGCTCGTAGCTTGTAGTGGTGATTATTGTTTTGTAGATGTCGTTAAAATCGTCAATGGTGAAGTTGTAGTAGCGCGAATTGAGTGGCAGTGGCTTGTGTCGTTTTTTTTGCGAAATCATCTCGGCAAAGGTGTCGAAAGCGCCTGCTGAGCCAAGTGCACGTTCAACGGGGTATTTGTGTAGTGCTTCGTTAAAATCTGGCATTTGCTCGTCAAAGTATTGTAGCAGTTTATCAATGTCGACGGCTGAGATGGGGTCTTCTGGCTTGATGAGTTCAAGTAGCCGTGCGCTACCAAGTTCGTAACTGTTGCTCCATAGCACTTGATCACCGTTGCCAATAACTAACTCGTTGTTGCCTCCGCCAATGTCGAGCATTAGGTAGTTTTTGCTGTCCATTGGTATGGCATTGCTGATGGCGGTAAACATGTATTTCGATTCTTCGTCGCCGCTGATTGGTGTTATCTGTATGCCTAAGATCGGAAGAGC
>CALBPW010000411.1 GCA_937899145.1 uncultured Bacteroidota bacterium | reverse complement strand
TAAGCTTGCGCCGGTTAGAAAACAAGGTTCTGTGTAAATTAAGCGGTGGCATTGGCTATCTTGATTTGGGTGATATTATTCACGTGAAAATCAGCCAGTTCTACGGCATAGAGGTTAACGACTTTGCCGTTACGGTTGCCAAAACCGCCCTGTGGATTGCCGAAAGCCAAATGATTCGCGAAACCGAAGCCATATTGAGCCAGAATATTGATTTCCTGCCACTTGCCGACCACGCCAACATTGTCGAAGGCAACGCCTTGAGGCTCGATTGGACAACACTTGCCGAAGAAGGGCAGATGAGTTTCCTTTTCGCCGACAAACTCAACGTCTACAAAGTGCCGGAAGAAAAAGAGATTCCGAATCGGGTAGGCGAGCCAATTACGGAATACGGCGCGCCCCATTACAAGGAACTGAACGTTGTGGCCAAAGAAGTGGAAGAAAAGACACTACCCGAAAACAAGAGAACAGAGCCTGTCGTTTACGACTATATCATTGGAAATCCGCCGTTTGTGGGTGCACGCTGGATGGACAAACAGCAAAAGGAAGACACATTACTCACATTCGGCAAAGAGTGGCAGGGGGTGGGTGACTTGGATTATGTAAGTTGCTGGTACAAAAAGGCTTCCGACACTATCAAAAACACAAAAACACGTTGCGCTTTTGTCTCGACAAACTCTGTCACGCAGGGCGGTGCGGTTATCAATTTATGGAAACCATTGTTTGCCAACGGCATACACATTGATTTTGCGTGGCAGACATTCAAATGGGCGAACGAAACGGCCGACAAAGGCAATATGGCTGCCGTTCACTGTGTCATTGTCGGATTCAGCGTTGCTGAAAGCAGCAAACCAAAGTTTATCTTTTTGAATGACAGTGAGAAAATTGAGGCAAAAAATATCAACGGATATTTGCTTGATGCGCCAAGCGCTTTTATAGAAAGCAGGAACAAACCATTGTGCCTTGTACCCGAAATAGGAATGGGGAACCAACCGATAGACAATGGCTTGTACTTATTTTCTGATGAAGAAAAAGCAGATTTTATAAAGAAAGAGCCACAAGCGAAAGTATATTTCCATAAATGGTTAGGTGGTGATGAGTTCATTAACGGTTTCCATAGATGGTGTTTGTGGCTTGGGGAGTGTACACCTGCGCAGTTACGAAAAATGCCGCGTTGTATGGAAAGGGTGCAAGCGGTACAAAAGTATCGTTTCCAAAGCAAACGTGTTGCAACACTGAAACTTGCAGAGTTCCCGACACATTTCCAAACAGAAAATATGCCGCAAACCAATTATATTGTCATTCCTGAAGTTAGTTCTGAACGTCGTAGGTACATTCCTATCGGATTTCTTTCGCCCGATGTTTTATGCAGCAACAAACTTCGCTTGATGCCTGATGCGACATTGTATCATTTTGGAATCTTGACAAGTATAGTTCATAACGCTTGGATGCGAGCAGTTTGTGGACGATTAGAGTCACGTTATGACTATTCAATCAAAATTGTTTACAATAACTTTGTTTGGTGTAATCCGACAGAAGCACAAAAATTGAAAATAGAGAAAACCGCTCAAACAATTCTTGACACACGAGCCAAATATCCTGATAGTTCGCTTGCCGACCTTTACGACGAAGCCGTAATGCCGCCCGAACTGCGCCGCGCCCACCGTGCCAACGATGAGGCGGTGCTCGCCGCCTACGGCTGGCCGAAAGATTTGCAGGAACCGGAAATTGTTGAGCGGCTCTTCGGGCTGTACGAGGCGATGGTGAAGGGGAAATGAAATGACTTTAATTCCTATGCTTTTACACGTCCGTCATATACACGCCAATAGGCACAAATGTTTGATTGCGATAAAACACTCTAATTCCTAACTCATAAACGACCAATGACTTACACCGATAATCCACAACTTCAGCTTGCTTACAGCTTTCTGCAATACACCAACCGCAACATCTTTCTGACAGGAAAGGCAGGAACCGGCAAAACAACTTTTCTAAAGCGATTGCAGCAAGAAAGCCCCAAACGGATGATTGTGCTTGCACCAACAGGCGTAGCTGCGATAAATGCTGGCGGCGTTACCATTCACTCTTTTTTTCAAATACCATTCGGACCTTATATTCAAGGATTTACACGTACAGAGGAAAAACCTAAATTCAATTTTAGCAAGCAAAAAATCAACATTATCCGAACACTCGATTTGCTTGTCATCGACGAAATATCGATGGTGCGAGCCGACTTGCTTGATGCGATTGACGATGTCCTGCGCCGCTATCGTGCTAACCCACAACCTTTTGGCGGTGTGCAATTGCTTATGATTGGCGATTTGCATCAGCTTGCGCCAGTTGTTAAAGACGGTGAATGGGAACTGCTTCGGCAAAACTACCAGACGATGTATTTTTTTGGAAGCAACGCTCTTGCCAAAACCGACTACATTACAATTGAATTAAAACAAAAAGCACAAAAAGAAGGAATGAGCAATGACCCATTAGTTCATACTGAAATTGATTTTGACATAAAACAAAATAATGCAATATACGATGGAAATAACGAGGATGATAATGAAGACAAAGAAGAAGAAAATCAAAACGAGCAAAATAATATAAAAAATAATCAAAGTAATCCAGGAGAAATTAAATATTCATCTGTATTACCACCTAAATATGCAAAAATGAAAGTAGTAACTATAGATCAATATGGAAATAGAAAAGTTGAAGGAAATGAGGAAGAAGAAGAAGAAGATGAAATACAGGAAGTACCAAATAAAGAAGGTAATATTAATGAACAAAATTTACTTACACAACAACAAATGACATTAAAACAGGAACAATTAAAAGCACAAGAACAACAACAATTATTACTGCAAAAAAAATTACAAGAAGAACAATTATTATTACAACAACAAATTCAACAAGAACAAATGAGGCAAAAACAATTACAAGAACAACAAAAAATCCAAGAAGAACAAATCAGACAGCAACAATTACTTCAACAACAGAAATTAAAGGAAGAACAAATAAGACAACAACAATTAATTCAACAGCAAAGAATATTATTTCAACAACAACAGAATTTAAATAATAATAAACGTCCTTCTGTACCAATTCAAAATAATAATCCTTTTGTAAGGTCTTATTCTGATAATAATGGTTCTTTATATTCTTTTAATCCAAATATGACAAATAAAACACCAATGAATATAAAAACTGTAAAAATAAATGCTCAATATAAAAGTAATACTATTGTTATGAATAAAGCCAAAAAAGATCCAATAGTTCAAAAGGTAACAAAAATTTATGGGACTCTTCGTCCAAGAACTCAAGAGCCATTATTATCTATATCACCTATGCCATCAACTTTAACAACACCTATGCCATCATCTATATCAACACATATACCATCATCTATGCCTTCAGCAATTCCATCAACAATATCATCAGTCACACCATCTAATAAAATAAATTTAGCAGCTCAAAAAATTCAAAATAAGTGGAGAAATCATTTCATAAAGAAAAGATTTGACCAAATAAAGCCTCAACTTGATTTTGAAGGTAAGGAATTTCTTAAAAAGCAATATGAAATATGTGATAAAGGAGGTCCAATTGCCTCCGATGGTGATTTTAATCCTGAAGGTTGGAAGCGATTTTATGCCATAACAGATCCTTTTTTTAATTTTCAAAAAGGTTTTGTTATAGGTACAGGTATAAAAGTTCGACATCCAAATGATCCCGAAAGAGTCTCAGTATATGAAGGTGATGTTAATTTAAATAATGAAAGACATGGATTTGGTAGATTAACAACAGTTAAAAGTGTATTTTTAGGAGAATGGAGAAAAGGAAAATTCACTGGATGGGGAAGAGAAACGAGACGTTCTGGGAAAGTCTATGAAGGAAAATTTGTGGATGGATTAATACAAGGAAAAGGAATATTAACGAATAATAAAGGAACCTCATATGTTGGAGATTTTAAAAATTCAAAAAGACATGGGAAGGGTATGTTAGATACACATAAAATACATTATGAAGGGGATTTTAAAGATGATAAACTCAGTGGAAAAGGTAGAATTATTTTTAAATTAGAAGGGCATGTTTATGAAGGAGATTTCGATAATAATGAAATTAATGGATTTGGAACTTTTAAATGGAAAAATGGTGATAGTTATACTGGAAATATGTTGAATGGAAAAATGCATGGAAATGGTAAATATACATATAATGATGGAAAAATTTATGAAGGAAGATATAATAATGGTGTAAAAGAAGGAAAAGGAAAAATATATAATAGTAATGGAATGTTAAAGAGTGAAATTCAAAGAAGTATTAATAATCAAAATAATGATTCAAGAAAAACAAATATTTCTGGTATTTCCAGCTTAAATACAAAAAATATCATAAAATCAAGTGGAATTAAATGATAGCAT
>CALBPW010000410.1 GCA_937899145.1 uncultured Bacteroidota bacterium | reverse complement strand
TTAATGTGTAAAAAAGAAATAGTTTATGAGAGATTTATATTATTTACAAAATGCGGAATTATATATGTATAAAAATTGATCAAGATGACTAAAAAATCTTTTTTACGAAACCTACGGTATAATATAATTGAATTTTAACTAAAAACTCAGAAGAATTTTCTCACTTCTACAAGCGATGAGATGAATTCAGCCTATTTTTATTTCTTTTTTGCCTATAAGCAATTGACATTATATCAAACAAATGTTACGATTATATTGTAAGTATAAATCATATAATGTTAGGTGTTAGAAATGAAATTAGATAAAAATCAACATTCAGTATATTTGTTATATTATCATTTGATTATGGTGGAAAATATCGTAGAAAAGTAATAGATGATAGTATTTCTGAAAGACTTATGAATATGTTTTCTTATATTGGAAAAAATTATGGAATAAAGTTAGAAGAATGGAATCATGATATAGATCATGTTCATGTTATGTTTAGAGCAATTCCTAGCACAAATATTAGTAAATTTATAAATTCTTATAAAAGTGCCAGCAGTAGAATAATAAAAACAGAATACCCACAAATTAGAGAAAAGTTATGGAAAAGTTGCTTTTGGTCTAAGAGTTATTGTCTAATATCTACTGGCGGTGTAACTACTGATATAATAAGAAAATATAATGAAAGTCAAGGTGATAATAATGAAACAAAATATAGCACTAAAAATTAGAATATATCCCAATAAAACACAAATAAAATTACTAAATAAAAACTTTATAAATGGGTGAAGGAGAGAACATTATCAAGGTCGATATAGAAAAAGAGATGCGAGAATCGTACATCGATTATTCTATGTCGGTAATTGTTTCGCGCGCGTTACCGGATGTGCGCGATGGTATGAAACCTGTGCATCGCAGGGTGCTTTTTGGTATGGACGAAGTGGGCAACCACTCAAACGCTGCCTATAAAAAATCTGCCAGAATTGTGGGCGATGTCATGGGTAAATATCACCCGCATGGCGACTCATCAATATACGGCACAGTAGTACGTATGGCGCAAGATTGGGCTATGCGCTATCCGCTTGTCGATGGTCAAGGAAACTTTGGCTCAATTGACGGCGACGGACCAGCAGCAATGCGTTATACCGAGGTGCGCATGTCGAAGATTGCCGAAGAGATGGTTGCCGACATCGACAAAGAAACCGTCGATATGGTTAATAACTTTGACGATAGCCGTCAAGAGCCAACCGTTCTGCCGACAAAAATACCAAATCTGCTTGTCAATGGGGCTTCGGGTATTGCTGTAGGTATGGCAACCAATATGCCCACCCACAACCTTGGCGAGGTGGTTGACGGCCTTTGCGCAACAATCGACAACCCCGACATCACTCTCGACGAACTGATGCAATACATCAAAGGCCCCGATTTTCCGACAGGTGGCATAATATACGGCACACAAGGCATTCGCGACGCCTACGAAACAGGTCGCGGACGCATTGTTATTCGTGGTAAAGTGGAAATCGAAAACTCAGAACACGGAAAATCGCGCATCATAATAAACGAAATACCATACAATGTTAATAAGGCCGAAATGATTAAACACACAGCCGACCTTGTTAAGGAACTGAAAATTGATGGCATCACCAACCTGAACGATGAGTCAGACCGCGAAGGTATGCGCATTGTTTACGACCTGCGCAAAGACGCAATGCCAACCGTTGTGCTGAACAAATTGTACAAGTTTACCGAATTGCAATCGTCGTTTAGCGTAAACAACGTAGCACTTGTCGACGGTCGTCCTTACACGCTGTCGCTCAAAGAGTTACTTGTTCATTTTATCGAACACCGCCACGATGTTGTAACACGTCGCACTAAATATAATTTGCGCAAAGCTGAAGAACGCGCTCACATTTTAGAAGGCTTGATTATCGCTTGCGACAACATCGACGAAGTGATTAAGATAATACGCGGCTCGAAAAACTCAGACGAGGCACAACAACAACTTATGGCACGCTTTGCCTTAGACGACATTCAAGCCAAAGCCATAGTTGATATGCGGCTTGGCCAACTGACTGGTTTGGAACAAGATAAGCTGCGTAAAGATTACGAGGAACTCTGCAAAGAAATTGAGCGCCTAAAAGCCATTTTGGAAAGCAAGGAAATGCGTATGCAGATTATCAAAGAAGAACTTATCGAGATAAAAGAAAAATATGGCGACGCGCGCCGCACCGAGATTGTTCCTGATGCCGGCGAGTTTAACCCTGAAGATTTCTATGCCGACGAAGATGTCGTGATAACAATATCGCACTTGGGCTACATTAAGCGCACATCACTTAGCGAATTTAAGACGCAAGGACGCGGCGGCATTGGCTCAAAAGGCGGCAGCACTCGCGACGAGGACTTTATTGAGCATCTATACAGCGCCAACATGCACAGCACAATGCTGTTCTTCACAAAACTTGGACGCTGCTATTGGCTCAAAGTGTACGAGATACCGGAAGGAACACGCACATCGAAAGGACGCGCAATACAAAACTTACTGCAACTTGCCGGAGATGATAGCGTTATGGCATACATCAATGTTAAAACACTTACCGATGCCGATTACATTAAGAATCACTACATAATGCTTGTAACCAGACAAGGCATTGTTAAAAAGACATCGCTTGAAGCCTACTCCCACCCGCGCCAGATTGGTGTTAATGCTGTCAACATTCGCGAAGACGACCAACTACTTGCCGCCGCACTTACTGAGGGTAAAGACGAGATTATACTTGGCGTTAAGAGTGGTAAAGCCGTTCGCTTCAACGAGAGCGACATCCGCCCAATGGGGCGTACCGCAACAGGCGTTAAGGGCGTAACCCTTGTTGATGACGATGTGGTTGTAGGTGTTGTCAATATTGGTGAAGAAAAGCACGATATTTTGGTAGTATCAGAAAATGGCTTTGGAAAACGCTCTGACCTTGACGACTATCGCATAACCCGCCGTGGCGCTAAAGGAGTCAGAACACTGAATGTTACTGAAAAAACAGGTTGCTTAGTTGCTATTATGGGTGTTGTCGATACTGACGACTTGATGATTATCACCAAAAACGGATTAACAATCCGCCAGACAGTAGCGGAACTACGGGTTGTCGGCCGTGCAACACAAGGCGTTAAACTAATCCGCCTACGCGAAGGCGATGCCATTGCAGCTGTTGAAGTTGTGCCTCATCAAGAAGAAGAAAGTGCAGAAAATCAGCCGTCAGAAGAAGGCGCAGCTGAACAAACTAACAATGAGGCAACAGAACAAACAAACGAAACTGAAGAATAGCAGTTTAAACTGATATAATTAAAGCCAACTTGAAAAATCGAGTTGGCTTTTTTTGTCTAACTCCAACCTATAAAATTTTTTTTCATATATACAACACCATTCATATCCCTAAAAATGATGATTTTTGAGGTCGAAAATCACCATTTATGGGGATATAAAAATCGAATTCTAATAAATCAAAAGCAATACCTTTGGTTTTCAAATAAATAACAATGGCAGAAGAGAATTTTCGCACAGAACGTCTATCGGAACTAACTGATAATCAGGAGGCTATAATTGTAAAAGTTTTAGGGCACGGAGCATTTCGCAAACGCATAACCGAGATGGGGTTTGTTGCTGGAACTGAAATCAAAATGATAAAACAAGCTCCACTGAACGGACCAATCGAATACGAACTTTTAGGCTACCACGTGTCATTACGGCATCGAGAGGCTGAACTGATTGAAATTGTTACAGATACCAACGCAAGCATTAACGACGGCGGCAACATTGCAAAATCAGAGACCATATCCGCACCTTTCCGCGAGCAAGCCAAGCGCGCCAGCAAAACCATCAATGTGGCGCTTGTGGGAAACCCCAATTGCGGCAAAACATCACTCTTCAACCACGCCACCGGTCGCCACGAAAAAGTTGGCAACTACAGCGGCGTAACCGTTGACGCAAAACTTGCAACAGTTGAACACAACGGCTACACAATCAACATTACCGACTTGCCCGGAACTTACTCAATATCAGAATATACGCTCGAAGAACTTTATGTGCGACAACATATCTTCGAAAAAAATCCCGACATCATTCTTAATGTAATTGACGCATCGAATATTGAACGCAATTTATATCTGACAACGCAACTTATATCGATGAATATCAGAATGATAGTTGCGCTAAACATGTATGATGAGTTAGTAAAAAAAGGCGACAAACTCGATTACAAAATGCTTGGCGGAATGTTGGGTATGCCATTTATTCCTACCAACGGCAGAAATGGAGCGGGATTAAATATCATTCTTGATAAGATTATCGAAATATATGAAGACCGCGACCCAAATGTGCATCAAATTCAGGTAAACTACGGAAAAAATGTTGAGGAGGCCGCTGCAATAATACGTGGCGAAATTGAACAGCATCAACTGCTTAACGAAAAATATTACCCTCGCTTTGCCGCACTAAAACTGATTGAAGGCGATAAGATTTTTATCAAAAACATTGCCTCACACCCCGATGCTCAACATATTGTAGATCAGGCTAATGAGCAACGCGCAAAACTTGAAAAGGAGTACGACAATGTGGCGGAAACCATTTTGGCAGATGCTCGCTACGGCTTTATCCGCGGTGCACTAAAAGAAACATTTGTACCAAACAGCCAACCCGATTACGGCAAAGGCTACAAAATAGATAAAATATTGACCCACCGCTGGTTAGGTATTCCAATATTCGTTCTTTTTATGTGGATAATGTTTCAAGCCACATTCACACTTGGTCAGTATCCGATGGACTGGATTGACGCAGGCGTTGGCCGGCTTGGCGATTGGCTGTCAGAATTGATTCCCGCAGGCTCGCTACACGACCTTATAATCGAAGGAATAATTGGCGGTGTGGGCGGAGTTATCGTTTTTCTGCCTAACATATTGATACTCTTTCTTTTTATATCGTTTATGGAAGATAGCGGCTACATGGCGCGCGCAGCCTTTATAATGGACGTTGCGATGCACAAAATTGGCTTGCACGGAAAATCATTCATTCCACTAATCATGGGCTTTGGCTGCAATGTGCCTGCCATAATGTCAACTCGCACACTCGAGAACCCAAAAGACCGCTTGCTAACAATGCTTATTGTGCCGCTAATGTCGTGCAGTGCGCGACTGCCTGTTTATGTGCTGCTGATTTCAGCGTTCTTCAACGCCCACCAAGCCTTGATAATGTTAGCCATTTACGCCATCGGCATACTGCTTGCGACCATCATGGCGTTCATCTTTAAACACACATTCTTCAAGCACGACGACGCACCTTTTGTAATGGAACTGCCCCCCTATCGCATTCCAACATTGCGTAACACATTGATACACATGTGGGATAAAGCCGTTCAGTATCTGACAAAAATGGGAACCGTAATTCTGCTTGCATCAATATTGATTTGGGCGCTTGGACATTACCCCGAAAAAGTGCGCTACTCAATGCCTTACGAGGATATAATAACGCAAGTTGAACAAAATGAACAACTTAACGATGAACAGAAAACAACAACAATCAATCAACTTGAGTACGACATGAAAGCCGAACATCTTGAGAAATCGTACATTGGACGCATCGGGCACTTTATCGAGCCTGTTATCCGTCCGCTTGGCTTCGACTGGAAGATTGGAGTATGCTTGCTTACAGGAATGGCTGCTAAAGAAATTGTTGTCAGCACAATGGGCGTTTTGTATCAAGCCGATGGCGACGAAGAAGATACGGCTAACCTGCAAACCAAACTGCAACAAGAAACCTACAAAAAAGGGCCACACAAAGGCGAAAAAGTATTCTCACCACTTATCGCCCTTTGTATGATGATTTTTGTGCTGATATATATGCCATGTATTGCCGCCATAACAGCCGTCAAAAACGAAGGAGGTCGCAAATGGGCCGTGTTTACGGCTTGCTACACAACACTTTTGGCATGGTTAGTAACATTTGCGGTGTACCATATAGGATTGATAATGATTTGAAACTAAAATCACAAAAAGTTAAATATCAAACAAATACAAAACACAATGCGGAAATTCGCAAAATGTTTTCTGTCAAAAATGCGGCGCAGTCCAGAGCCTTTCACAGAAGCCGGACAACCCGCCAACATACTG